>NZ_KZ819103.1:0-35104 GCF_003115855.1 Brenneria corticis | reverse complement strand
GAAAGAAACCTCGCTTAAGGCAGTGTCCACCGTCGCTGGGCAAGATCAAACTTCGTCGAACCGCTAAAGGATGTGCTTCTGGTCTGTCCGGTCAGTATCCCACCCAAGCGGGTCATACGCTTTTAGATATCTGACCTCACGTGCCATAACATCCTCAATGTCCGCTTATGGCTCTTTGCAGAAGAACAGTTTAGGTCATGGATAAACTCTTTGAAGGAATGGTGTGATTAAGTGATTTGCCAACATTGGTCAAGTAATGCGCAAAGAGATGCCAAATCACATTCAATTCTTCAATGCCCCTGTCTGGGTGACTGACATCTTTTTTCACTTTCTCTATGCTGTTGAATGAGATAGCGTTATCACAACTCAAAACCAGTATTTATAGGGAAAACAATGACAAAAAAGATGCCTAAAGCAGAGATCGTCGAAGCACTGAGCGAGTGGTTTGATGTAAGCCGCTATGATGTGCTGAAAGACTTAACGCTAGAACAAATTTATGCTGAGCTGGAAAGACGGATTTTTGCCTATAAAGCTCGGCAGCAGTGGGAAACAGCAGGCGAAGAGAACCAAATGCTGGCGATCTACCATGATGCCCAAATCCGTTCTGGTAAGGTCATACATGAGACTAAATGGGTTTCTGACAGCCATATGCTGGCCCATAGTTATGCTGTCAGGCCAATGACAAGGAATTCACTGTTCAACTATGGACGGGCAATGTATCGGCTGGAAAATAACGTTGCTAAAGATGATGTTTCAGTGAGTTCAGAATACATATCTGAATACTTGAAACAGGGCGGGTTAAACCCTGCTAACAAGATGCTGATTGAAATTGATTTGGATGAAGCCAGCAGTGACGATCTGGCAGAACACTTAAAAGTGCTTATCACTCAATGGCAGAAGCAACTCAAAGCATCCAAGCCACCGGAAAAAGATTTCCGCTTTGGTCATAAAACATTCCAAAAGATACTTGATTACAAAATCATCCCGTTGATGGATCTTATCGGATGGGAACAACTCAACAATCAGAAGATCCCGTATCCTGTATTGGCTGGCCTTCTACACCCCGATATACGTTATGCCAGAGGCAGCGAGCAAATCAAAGATACTGATTACCCTCTATCTTATGAGTTCTTGAACAATGATAATTATTTCAAGTCGTTGAATGATTTCTTCATAAAAAACATGCATATAAAGAGTTCAAATATTGTTGAAGTCATTGGCATGAATGACAAACCTGAAGACAAAAAGAAAACAAGGGATGTTCGCTAAGCCTGAGCATCCCCGGTACTCACCTCCCATAAACATCCCCTAAATTCACTGGTCCTGAACTTCCTCTCTGTTCAGGGCTGGTGAACCAACCTCGTTTTTTACAAGCATTATCCATACAATTATTTCCATCAAATGCACAGGAGATAAATATGGTTCAAATCGTAGCAAACAAAAAACAACGCCTTATTCGTTTACCAGAAGTGATTAGAAGAACAGGATTTGGAAAGACGTGGATTTATACGCTTATTAAAGCAGGACGTTTTCCATCGCAAGTTAAAACGGGATTAAGGTCTATTGCCTTTATTGAAAGTGAAGTTGATGCATGGATTGAGAAAATCATTTCTGATTCACGTCCTGTATCTGAATAACAAATATTTTAATAACAACAAGAGGAAATAAAATGAATAGTAATGAAATGAAAAATATTAAAGACTCATCTACCAATATTTTTACTGCTATGGCGAAGAATCTTTATATCACAGGAATACGCATATATAAAGAACAAGAAGAATATGAGGTATTGGCATCCATTATGTTGGATAGTAATAGAACGGAATCATATATTTTGCATGTTAAAGAATATCTGGCAACACGCTTTGATGAACATATGGAAGAAGCGGGTAAAAGAGAAAGACTGATTTATGTTGATATGGATAAAGTTATGTCTGAAATGAGATATGTACATACTCAAGCATTACTTTTTAGTATGAGCTAACAATACAGTATTTGGCCCCAAAAAGGGGCTAATAAAAAACATAATGAATTAAATAAGCATTTAACTATGAGGATATAAATATGTCTAAAGAGAAGATAGGTGTTAATAAATCAACTGAACTGTTCTATGACCTTGCCTGTAGATCATTTTTCGCAAGCTGGAATATGTTCATGGAAGTCAATGGTGATGGTGACGCCAATGATTATTTAGATGACCCGGATTTTATGAGTCCATTTATTATCCATGTGATTAATCATATTCAGAACAACTTTGAAAGATTCACTGCCCAAGAAGGAAATCACAGTGATATTAATCAGGTTAACTTTGAACTGGTCGCTGCCATGTTAGTAGGGTATTCAGAAAGCTTTAGAAAGTAAGAACTAATCTTGCCCCGCAAGGGGCTAACCAAAAATATAAGAGGAAAATATAAATGGTAAACAACAACGAACAAAGTTCTATGACAAATAAAATATCTGTAGTAGTAAGTATGTTGTGCGAAGGAACCCCGAAAGTGATGAATGCTATTCAAGAAAGCTTTGATGTGTTTGTTGCCCTTAGTGGGTATTCAGTAGAGGAAATGATAGGGAATAAGAACTTGATTGATGCTTTAAATCGACATATCAATAACGATTTAGTTGATGAGTTAGATCTGGAATATGGCTCTGTTATCATCAATATCGTTTATAACAACTAATTACTTTTACTAACTATTAACATAATAAGAGGATTAAAGATGAAAGAGATTATATTAAATAAAAATGAAGAAGAACAAAACGAACTTATTGCCAACATCTTACAAGGATACTGTGATGAAATATATGCCATTTATGAAAAACATCCTGAAACAGCAATCGATATTTTGAATGATGGGTTCCTTTCAAGCATCACATATGATGTTTTGATAACTCGTGAGATGAAGAAATACTCTATAAAAAATGATGCATCTGATATCAATAGAAGAGATTTAAAAGCCACAATCTTGTATTGGCATCAGGAGCATATCGTTGAACTTGTATCGAAAAATATAAATCAGGATGAAAATCAAGATCCTGTTTATTGGAAGCTGAAAATGACAGTTGTTTGATCTTTAGATGTAATGAGTATTCCCTCGAAAGAGGGAAATAACATGAATGATAAACTAAGGGTTATAATATGATTGATGAATTCCACGTAATGTATATGTATAGAAAAATCCAAGCTGAAGCCGCTACTACTGATATCAAAACATTGAATCAACTGTTAAAGAAGTTCCGCAAAGTAGTAGCGGAGCGCCGGGAAGAATACTATCGGGAGATTGGTGAGAAAAAGGCTCAGAATTTGAGGGCTAAGAGATTACAACAGTTGCTTGAGAAAATGGGGCGTGATCGTGTATCACCGGAGGATCTCATTGACTGGCAATAGCCAGTCATAATAATGTATCTTTACCAAGCAACGGAGGTGTCTATGGGCTGGGAACTTCACATAATAAGAACAGAAAATTGGTTCGATAGTTCAAGCAATCCAATCAGTAGTGAGGAATGGCTCCAGCTTGTTGATGATGATAAAGAACTATCAATAGATCGCAAGAATGGGGAGTTTTTTGCTATATGGAGTGGTCAAAGTGAACACGATGAACCTTGGCTTGATTGGGATGATGGAAGGATTTCAACTAAACATCCAGACGAGGCGCTTTATTGTAAGATGTTGCAGATAGCTGATAAGTTAAATGCTGTAGTTGTTGATGAGGATGACCATAAATATTTACTACCAAGCGATCTGATGAATCCGTCATGGGTTAGCTCATCATCTACTGGTAAAAAAACATCTTTATGGTGCCGGTTAATGTCAAAGCTAAGATAATATGTTTATAGTGTGTTGCCAGAGATATTATCAATATCTTCTTCTTTATTATCATTCATTACTATAATCATTACGTTGCCGAGTAGTAACTGCATGATGTATTATTAAGTTCATTAAAAATTAAGTAAGGCTGAAGGAAGCAAAGATGGCCTCTATAGATAAAAGATTCCTTGATTTTATTAAATCTAAGAAAAATAATATAGTGTTGGACGATATCAAGGAAGATTTCAAGAAAAATGATGGTACTAACTCTAAGATGGCAGACTACTTGTTATTTAATAGAGAAATTATTTTAGAACAAAAATTACTTACAAATGACAGAACTGATTTGATTAATGAAAAACTTAATGAGTTAGCCAAGACTGATGAATGGCTCAAAAAATGTTGGTTTGGCAGTGTTCATATAGAGGAATTGATTCAAAAGCACCCTGATTCAGATGATTTCAGAAAAAAGATAATGGATTATGCTTATAGAAATATAAAAGATCTTGTAGCAACAGCCAATAAGCAGATTAGATCAACAAAACAATCTTTAAATATTCCTAATGCAGTCGGTGGACTTGTTATTCTTAATGAAACAATAATGCCATATGAATCAGAGAATGTAATGACAGAACTTAATTTTCTTGTTGAAAATCCTCATTATGAACATATTGATTTCGTTCTATATATATCAGAAACACGCAGAGAAACAAATAATATGATCGATATGTCAGCAATGATAAAAAGTGGTTCTGCCAGATATGAGTTTGTAAACTGGTATATAAGAAATATTTTCTCACTTGATTTTTCTTCATTTTTTAATCATCCTATACAGTTTTTATAGTAGGGTGGGTGTTTTTATCCTTCAAGTAATAGGTTTTCATAAAGGTCAAGCGATCACCATTAAACATATAGTCCGGGTTAATAAAGTAATAGTTCTGTATCATGGTCTCTGCGATAAACTTCTTGTCAGCAAGTTCTTTCATACCTTTGAAATACGTTGTTCTTGATATTTTTACGACATCTTGATCAACAATATCGTATGACATCAAAATAGTATCAGTGTCCTTATTATCCCTGATAGCAAGGTAAAGAATCTTGAAAACTTTTTTACCAGATGAAGAGAGTCCTTCAATAGCGGATACGCCATCAACATAAAGTTTCACGAACTGTGTTTTATCAACCTCCATAGCCTGAAAGAAACCGCCATTACCAACTTGTTCTCCAGTATTTTCATTTACTACTGCTAATCGATCTTTTCCAGTTGTAATACGTCTGACGCCTGTTTTAGTATGTAGGTTCGTATCATTAAGAAAAGGGTTTTTCTCGTGGCGTGGAAGACCTCTTCTTGATTTCTTTATTTCTTTTTTATCTGCTTGTGTATTATCTTCTATCATTATATTTATTCCTTTATTTTTTTAGTTATCTGCAAATTAAATACTATATATTTCCTACAAGTCAATACTTAAAGTGTATATTTTTTCAGAAAAATAATACTCTAGGTGTTATATTCGGATACTTGAAGTTCGGAAGTTTATAGAAATATAATACTTCATTATTTTTATTTGAGAATAGTTCTCAACATAAGTACCGAGATTCGGGACTTTAACTCCCGGATGTCGGTACTTCGTTTTAAGCTATGACTGGCCTGAGAGCATTTTTCTTCTTCATTATTAAATTAGCGAAGCTGAGAACAACTATGCAGAGTAAATTTTTTGGTGCAGTTTTAATTTTTATTACATTGGTTTCTTTCCTGCAACGAACCAATGTTATAAGTTGTTTTCATTTTTCTTAAATTTATATTTCAGCGAAGTGATTGTTTCATACAATCACGAAGCGCTGAATGATTGTGACTAAGTATTAAAATCTTACTTCTACTTTATTAGCGGCTATCGCCGCAATTCTCTATGGATAAATCCATCACTAACAGGGGCAAGCCCTGTTCCAGCAATGTGATTGTTTTGAACAATCACTAAGTGCTGCTTCTTTGAATATAGTTTTCCTATACGTTTAAGAGCAAATGCTATATGTTGAAGATAACATGCCATGTTCAAAATAGGATAAATTTTGTTGTTTTTTGATGGAATGATCTGGAAAAGATCTTTCCTCTTTTTACTATCAATATTAATAAGTCACCTCATCAAGATAAAAATACATATTTCAGAGTTAGGGCGTAGCCGTGCTTCAGCACATGAGCGTTAGCTCATAGATGGTGGATATTTTCAAAAAAAAGATTTTAATGAAATAGAAAGGAAAGCTTCGCAATATAAAACAACTTGCACTCAAAAACAGCTAATCATTTTTAATGTTGAAACCCCATATGGCGATCATAAAAATCGCCCGGTTTCTTTTAATCCTCTTAAGTATTATCTCTTACTTCTTGCAAAATTAAATTAATAAATAATCAGCCTGTAGCCCTTGTTGTATAAGACTTATAACGAAAATAGGCGACTGACTGTACGGTCAGTGTTCCTGACTCTATAGTAAGTATTCCTGACTGCACGGTGAGCTTTCCTGACTTTGCAGTCAGTTTTTATGTCATTTTTTAGCTTAAAAACGACAGTGCTTTAAATTATCGTTACTGGAATATTTGCGATATTTAAAATATTTTCGCAAAAAAATATGCAAAAAAACTTGATATCTATTTTATGCATGGTATTTAATTTATTATAAATAAAATAACAAGAGGTAATAACATGATGAATGAAATGGAAGTTGACTTGGATTTAGGATTAAATCCTTTTTGTTTTGAGACAGAGCTAAAGATTGAAACACGAAAGAAAAATCTAACTGTTTCAAGAGGAACGGAACTTATTGAAAAGAAAGATACAGGTAAAAGTTATTTCGCAAATATCGTTCATACACAAGAGGTCGATAAAGAAGAGTTCATTAAACTCTATACATCTCAGATAAAAGCGTACTTTGATCTCACGAAAACAGCATACAAAGTATTTTTCATCTTTTTACGTATTTATCAGGATGCAATAGGAAAAGATCACTTTTACCTGAGTTGTAAAAAAGCGATGTCGCTTGCGGGAAAGATAGATCACTTTGTCTTGTCTGAATCTATCTTTTACAGAGGGATAAAAGAACTCATCGAGAAACGTATTATTGCTAAAACCAATGAGAAAAACTGGTATTTCATAAATCCAGCTATTGTCTTCAATGGTGATCGTGCTCGCTTTGTTTCGGAGATTATAAAAAAGAAAGAAGCAATGGGAGAACAACCCGAAAGTGTGGTCAGCAATGGTGGTAGTAATAGAAATGTTAAAGGAAAAAACAAGTCAATTGAGTCAGTCATAGAAGACGTAAATAGCCAAGAAGACATAGATTTGTTAATCGCAAGATTGCAGGCTAAAAAATCCCAAGGGGAAATGATGAGTAAAAATATGGATAAATGTATATCTGCTGAGGGAACAACTCTTTTACCACCAGAAGATCCGTTAGATTGGGATAATATTCAGGGTGAGAGTTTATTTACAAAGATGATATTCAGTGATTAAGTAAATAAGATACGCAAGAGTATCTCATATGGAAGCGCTGGATAAAATGTTATTGATATGAGCTGAGTTAAATTTGAGTTCCCTAAAGCAAATATGGTATTAAAAAATAAAACCAAAAGGAAAATCAAAGAATGAATAATATTAAAATCATTACACTCTTTCACGCTCATAAAAAAATCCCATTTCTGACCTGCATAGTAAAGGACATGGAAGAAAATGAACAAGGAATAAATCTTATTCTTGAAAACGGTAATAACATTTATGTGAAAGATTACGATTCTTACTTCTTATCAGAATCTGCAAATGCCTGTGATAGTGAACGAATGGTAAATGTTTATGGAAGATTAATTTCTGAACTCAGCCAAGTCAGCGAAGATACAATAAGATCACTGATGTCAGAAACTGAAACCTATAACAGTCAGCATCCCAATACGCCAGTAAGCAAACTGGATGATTACTATTACTGTGGAAGGATGAAAGCAAATGGCCCGGATGAACCCAAACTGATGAACGTGCTTGGCTTGCAGGATCTGCGTGAAGCCCTACACCAAGACAGCTTCTTGTCTGAGTTGGAAGCCGATGGTGATATCGTTATCCATGACAACATGGGCTATCCAGTGGCTGAGTATTTACATTCTGGCATTAGCATTGGTATAGAACCTGTAAACTCCATACGTCAGCGAGATCTGACCAATGGCTACGTGGTGATGTTCAGGAATGGTGAGTACGAGCATGAGATTGAGGGCGATCTCTATGAGGCGCTATCACAGGCTGTTGATAGGCTTAAGAGCGCTGTTGTGTGGCATAAAACACAATAATATATTGTTTTTAATATCTTTTTATTGTATTTTTTCTGAGCAGCACTGTTGACTATTGGTTTTTACTACTTACTCATCCTTAAGTTTTGCATAACGAAGTAGCATGGTAAAATTATATCACCTATTTATAAATAGCTAGTGCGTTGCACTGGTCATTGCTCGATAGTAAGGATATCGACTTGGACATTCAGATTACTCCTGTCTTGATTACGTTAGTCTATGAGGCTCTTTTGAGATCATTTTGGCGAAAACCTGCGTTGAAAAAATTTTTGTTATCTTGCCATATCTCAGAAAGTTTTATATCAACATGGCGTGAGGATGAGTCAAAGCGGAATTTTTTAGACCGCTTATTCCCAAAATTACAGAGTAATCCTAAAGGAAATAGTGTTATTTGTACAATGGCAATTAATTTGTCTGAACAAATATCATTTCCTGATTTAAGGGGGTGGGAGGACTCTCAGCAAATGATATTATCGGCAAATAAATCAGTTCAAGAATTAAGGGTATATATCTCAAAACAGAAAGAGAAATATCAAAATGAGAAAGAAAAACAAGAATATAGAGAACGGTCGAAAAAAGAAAGGGAAGAAGTAAAACGTTCTGAAACTGATTTACTTAAATTAAGATCAGAGTTTGAAAATTTGCATAAAGACATTGGAACACAAAATGGCGGTTATGCATTTGAAGAATGGTTTTTTAGGCTTACTGATTTCTGCGAGATAATTAACAGAAAACCATACAAAACTGATGGTAGGCAGGTGGATGGTGCATTAACTATTGAGGGAACCACATATATAGTTGAGTTGAAGTTCCAAAAATCACAGTCTGATGCTATTGATATTGACACTTTAAAAGCAAAAGTTAACAAAATGGCAGATAATACTATGGCAATAATGATATCGATTTCTGGGTATTCATCAGTTGCTATAAAAGAGTCATCTGGCAGTCGCACCCCACTTATATTGCTAGATTATAGCCATTTGTATTTGTTCTTATCTGGTGGTATGAAGTTTGACGATATCATTTCACGAGTAAGAAGGCATTCATCACAAACGGGGGAAGCATATCTTGCTGTTAGCTCTTTTGGTGGGCTTTAAGAATAGAAATATAGTTACTTTCTGGCTGGCGGCTCAGGGTATTTGAGGTACCGTCTGACGGTTTGGTCAGAGCAACCAACCTGAGTCGCAATATCAACAATGTATGCACCTCTGCTGGCGCGTTCGCTTTATCATGTAAAAGTCCTTTCTGGTTAGCATGTTGATGTCTTTTCTGGTGTGAGGACCTCAAGGAAGAAACATGTTGGGTGGGGTGAACCATACTGATGGTGAATTACCGCCTTATACCACTGTCGTTAACTGAGATTGAGGGCGATCTCTATGAGGCATTTTCTGAGGCCGTAGATAGGCTTAAAATCGCAGTTGTGTGTATAGATAAGTTGGTTCATATTAAGCAACTATACGAAAGATGTACATCTTTAATTTTGTGTCGAGCTTTCATTAATATTAATTAATGTCTACGGATAAAAAATAGTATTATCATCATCATCTAGCATGATGAACTTATCGTTATTTGAAAACACTCTCTCTTCAGATGCGTTCCATATAATAGTGTTAATGTTAGCAACATCATATTTGCTGGCGTAATGTGTTCCATTTAACGGTATGCCTTTCGTTCCTACAATGTACATGTTTTTATTTATAGGGATAAGTAATATAGTTCCTGTTGATAATAAACCAAAAGTTTTCCTGTCAGGATTAGCTAAAATAAACGGGGCATCGCTTGTGATTATATTTATATTATCTTGAATTGTACATAACTTAAAATTGAAATAAAATAAGCTATTAGCAACTGTTTTTATCTGCTCTAACTCAATACAAATAATATCATCCTTTATAAAATTGATATCAGAAATATCTAAATTCTCTCCAGCGGCATCAATGTCATTTTTCATGCTTATCGCTATTTCTTTACATCTCCTAAGTGGAGATTCAATGTTATTCCTCCATAGGGGTGGTCTCAAGAAAAGTGAGGATAATAACCAAATGAATCCTTCATTATTTCTATCAAGAGTCATGTTTAATTTTAAATCATCAAGGAAATTTCCAATTTTAGGTTCAATAACATCTCCATACCATTTTTCTATTAGTAATGGCTTCGTATTATTTTCAAGTTTATAATAATTGTTTTTTGAACAGGCATTATTAGGATTTGTTCCATATGCCTTTTTTACCCCATCTTTCGGGAAAGCCCAAAGTCTGGAATCCCTTTCCCTACCATTGGTAAAACCTTTAAGGTAGCAGGCTGGAATGAAATGGTGATTAGTTTGTTTTCCCACAGACACCCCTTGTTAAATGCCCTGATTTTAATTTAGATAGTTGCAAGAACCTTTAAGGGAAGATTGGTATTTTACCGATAATCTTGATGAGTGACAAGGGTGAAAAAAGTAATGTCTTTTCTTTTGATAAGAAATTAACTGGGTTATGTGGCGAACTTTCATTTGGCGAGATATTTTACCTGATTAAGTATAGGTTTCGCTGTCTACATAAATTTTATTTAATATCATGCCGTCAAGGAAACATGACGGCATCCCGTACACAAATATTTAATCCAACAAGCCCTTTGAAACCTTACTTGCCGTCTGACTGAAATTATATCGGTCAACAACATCCCCTTTGAACCAAATATCCAATGATTTCATATGGGCTGTGCTGCTGTTCTTCAGCAGAGCCAGACCGGGAATGTAGTTAGATATCTGGCTCTCACCTGACATACTGGAGTAAGACCACATTTCTTGTCCGTCATTGGTCGCTCGCGTTTGTGGTTCACCGAACGTATTAATAATATCTTGCTGGGTAGTTTTCCCTTTAACAATTTTGGTTTTTACGGTTTGTTGAGATTCGTCTTTCAGGGATTTGTTGCCGTAAGTGGTGCAAGCGGTAAGAGGCAGGATCATCATTGCCGTAATAAGCAATTTTTTCATGTTATCTCCATAAATAAAAACTATTTCATCGACGTGTTTAAATATCTTCTATGGCTATAAAATATACTTCTGGAATACCAATATCCAACGCTCGCAAAGACCTTGATTGCCTACAGAAGATTTATTCACGGCTGGGATATTTACTTTCCAAGCCGGATTATGAATATCATCGGTTAAGATCGTTATCCCTGAACGTTGATTCGCTAAAAGCTTTTCTTTTCCATTAGCGATAGCGGCATTATTCATTCCGCGTAAAGTGCCATTACCATAAAATTTACCTGCTTCTGATATGGTGTAGTTAATTTCCCTGATGTTGTCATAAGAGTAGGTTTTATCTTGTTCTTTATTAAAGATGCGAACGGTGCGCTGCTTGGTATCAATGACTATCCCTGTGTTCTGGCATTCATACGATAAAACATCACCGTCCAATACTTCTGAAAAAGAGTTGTAATGCTTCTTTTTTTGTATGTCTATGGTGGTAATGATAATGATAAAAGCCACCACTAAAAATATGATAAGAACAGCTTCCACTTTGCCTGTCTCCGCGCCAATGCCTAACTGCACCTGTTCATCACCAAAAGACACTTCTGGCTTGGTTTTCTTCTGCCGAAGCATCTATCCCTGCGTGGAAAGCATACCATTCTAAAAGCCAATCTCAAGCAAAATGATCGGTATAACAGATCGATAATTATATATTGATAGTTAATAACGATTAAAAATCGTTTATCGATCGGTTTTTTAATTAGTTTAATCGATCGAATAACTAATTATGATAGTTTGCATCTATCGTTATTTTGTTTTTGATCGTTATAAACGATATGACGAGTCGTGAAAATAATTAAATTATATCAATTGGTTAAACAGGTTGTTTTGTTGGAGTATGCCTATTCGAGCCTGATAAAGCTTCTACTGGCGCAGGCAGAACACCTGAGAACACGCATTGGTAATCATTCAGAAAGGGATGGAAAGATGAAGAAGATTTTACTCGTTGCTGGCGCAGCACTGGTTTTGGCGGGATGTGGTGAGAAAGGCGACTTTGAGAAAGCGATTAATGCGAAAATTTCAAAGTCCAAGCTGTGCTACTCACTGCAGGACAACAACATAGTATTTAATGAAGGTTTTCCTATCCGGGTTAACAGTGGCTACCGTTCTGCCGGATACAATGCCAGCGATGAAATCCTGAAAGGGCTTGTTGAACAGGGACTGCTTAATGTTTCACAACAGCCTAATGGGTTTGGCAGTGTTGATGTTCTGGAAGTTACCGACAAAGGTCAGCAAGTTGATTTTTGGGACAAAAAAGATGGTGCCTGTGTTGGTCATCGTGTTGTAGCGGAGATCACGAACTGGACAGAACCCAGTGAAGCTGATGGCCTAAAAGTGACGCAGGTTTCATATACATGGAAATTGGCCGATGTGCCGGGATGGGTTGATAAAGATGCCTTTTCTGGTGTGAAGGGGATGGCTGAACCAGAAGAAGCCAAAATTGTTCTGGTGAAGACCAATAACGGCTGGTCTGCACGGTAATTACAGGAAAAGACGCTATGAACTCTATCTATTGGGTTGTTTTCATTGGATTGCTGATGAACATACCATCACTGGCACCGATGCTGTTTCTACATAAGATATCAAAGAAGGTGAAGTTATCGCTGGTCCTTAGACTTTTTCTGCTTAACGCCTTCTTGGTGCTGTCGTTGGTGACGTTATCGCAGAACACTACGCAAAAATATGGGCTGTTTCCTGTATGGATGGTCTTTTCTGCTATTGGGCTGTTTGTGGTGACACTACTTCCAACCGTAAAATTCGTGCGTAAGCATTTAACTGTTGGAGAAAGTCGGGCGGTTATCCTCTCATCATTCTTGATTGTCTGTGTCGTCAGATTTCATAGCGTGTTTTCAGATGTGAATGGCAGTGGCTACACAGTTAATGGATACAATGTGGTATGGACGTTGTTCTTCCTGTTTGCGTGTCTGTTGGCTTATTTCGGCTGTGCTGGAAGTAAAATATATTCTGGCTCTTATACGCCGTCATCTTCATTGCAATCAGATTATTTTAAACCGACTAAAGAGTACGAGACACAATCTCAAATTGACTACGATATTGCTGTGAAAGGGCGAAGTGTTCTGTCTGATCCAAATCTGAGCATTGTTGAGCAACAGCGTTATCGGGATGCAATTAAAAAAGATGAAAATATTAATTGTTAAGTATTAATAATGCCGACATAGTTATCATGGTTACATTAAATTAACTACTAAAAGTTGAAACGATCTTTAGAACGTTTCAACTTAAATAAATCTTTAAGCAATCATGTTTATTTTTGTTTTATAATAAATATACTCGTCATTTGATTCGTCAAATACAGAGTCAAAGGCTTGTATTAAACTTGCATAAAAAGCATCATTTGATAATGTAACCCTGCGTTTATCATTACGAAGAGAATAGCTAATAAATCTTAGTGCGGCAGAAAATAGAAAATGACCGCGAAGCCAGAATGAAAGTTCATCTTTGTTGATGGCTATTTCTTCTTCTAATAAACGCTGTTCTTCTTCTGATAAGTTAATCCCTAGTTTTTCTATATATTGCTGTATTTTATCCTCGCTCAAAGTATAAGAATTTTTAGATTCCATAAATCTATCAGCATTATCGCCAATAACTGAAACGCCTTTGGAAAATAAAAAATTAATAATATCTAGCTTTATAAGTGGCAATGTTTTATCATAAAAATCCAGCATCCATTTATTGACATTAAATTTTTTAATTTCTTTTGACGAATATCTTCCTAATAATTTTATTATGCGTAATATTATTATTTCATTTATCAATGAGTTTTCTATTGAGTATTTTCGTGTTCTTATTATTTTATTATGATCTTTAAGGGTTTTATCAAATTTTTTTAAATCCATATCGCAGGCTATTATTGCATCAATTTCACCATTGTAGACTTTATCTATGTAGGGCTGAAGTTCTTCACATCCACCAACATCTTGGATCTCAATTTTTAGATTTGATGTTTTTTTAAAAATTGTTTCCCAAAAGCAAATGTCATCAGGTCCTTCCACGTATACCATATAGTCAACTTGATAGAATAAATTTAATACATTTTGAGCTTCATTTGAATATGCGAGATCAGGCATGAACTAATTTCTCCATATCAAATATTGAGTTTTTATATTTTGATGCTACTTCCGGTGAGTGGGTTGCTGCGATGATCTGTGCATTTTGATTTAGTTTTTTTATAGCAGGTATAATATTTCTTTGCCATACAATATGTAGTGATAATTCTGGTTCGTCAGTTAAGAAAATATATTGTTGCTCTCTTTGTAATAAAGTTTCTATAAATAATATTAAAAGCTGTTTCTCTCCAGATGAAAGGTTATTATGTTCAATTATCCCATGATCATTTTTCACTATTAACTCCCCCCCATCAAAATAAAAATCTTTATCTACAATAAACTCTTTTATGATTAATAGGAATAAATCAATGGGAGCAAATACTAAAGAAGTCCTTTCCTTCGAAGTTAAGGACATTTTTATTATTTTTTGAGTTTTCCTGAAAGCCTCGAAGGATCGAAAATCTACATTTTCGATATTCTTTCTAGATTTGAGATTTTCTAGTGTTTTCTCAATACTATCTACATGGAAGTTTATTTTTCGTCGAATATTAGTATCTATAGCATTCAATTGGCTGTAAGCTGAAATAAGATTTTTTTTCTCAACATCTTTATCAAATGAAATTTGATATGCTTTATCAATAGAATCATCTTTGCTATATAATATTGATGCCAGAACTTCTTTTTGCAGTTCGATGGCAATATCTCTGGCTTTTTGAGATAGATCTAGCTGATATCGAGTTAAGTTTTGAAGAAGTTGTCCAAGTCTGAAATCAATAGGGTTTATAAGTCTTGAACCATACTTATCTCTAACTTCATAATCTTCACCATTTCTCATCCTATATACAGATAATGATGAGAGTGATACTAAGTTTTGTAAGGCTATTCGTAATTCCTCTGATTCAGCGAGAGCTCGTCTTTTATAACTTACTGATATTCTTCTATCATCAGAATTAAATAATCTAACGTAATATTTTTTTGTTGATAATTGGTATTCTATTACAGAATAAGGGCTGTTATTGTCTTCTATTTTTGATACTTTTATTGTTTTTCTTTTGCTTCCGTTTTTTAATTTTATTTCGGCGGAATGAAAGTCATTATCATTAATTCCATCTAAATCTACTGATAAGATTGAGTGGAGTATATTCATGAAGGTTGTTTTACCAGTGCCATTTCGACCAATGATTATATTTACATCATCGTTAAAATGACAGTTGGCATTGAATCGCTGCCAAAATCCATTAATTAGCACACTATTTATTTTATACATATTAGTCTCAATAATATACCATATTTTTTGCATTATGGGTTATTTTATAAGAACTTTAAGTCTGGTGATATACAGTATATTCATTACAGCAAAATATAATTATTTGTCAACTTTTTAATTATGAAGGTGAGGAATTAGAACGATTAGATTCATGTGCTCTATTGTCTCCATCATAAATCACATCTTATGTCTAGTGAATGTGGTGTGGCGAAACTCAGAAAGTTCATGTTTTTGTCTACGAAGGGCATAACTATTTGATATAAATATCTTCTCGCATTGATGCTCCACCCGTCATTGTGCGGTTCCAGAGCTATTATGAGAAGCTATTTAGGCTGTGTCCCGCAATTATCTGACCGATGTAAAATAGCATAATCCTGATAGAAGTCAGCAGTAAAAACGCACAAGGTAAGATCAAAAAACAAACAAAACCAATGCATTTTTCTCATCGTCAGTCAGCGAAAATGAATTACGGGACATAGCCTAGAACTCCCTCCGGGAGCAGTGTTGAAGCTCATAGGACTGATACTGTTCATAGGAAGTATCCTCTCAACATTTTTTTTGCAAAAAAAGAGGCTGTATGTATTATTGAAAACGAGCCTAATCATCACGGTGATGGAGTGCTGAATGGGATTTAGATATCCTGCTGTAGCGGGAGCGATGCAAAATGATCAAAGAGCATTTTCTGCGGTTCTTGCTTCACTAAAAGGGACTGTTTCAAACTTTGCCGCGCATTGTATTAAACATCTGATTCATCACACTGGTCGTACCTGATGGGGTTCATGGTAACATTGTGCGTTTTGCGAACTCAATGATGTTATTTAGTAATGTACATTATATGTGTGAATATTCAACATCTGTTGTTTACTCACTAAGGTATATAAAGGGAAGTATGATGATAGACAATATTAATTTTGATGTTTTTGATGAGAGTTTAGGTGTTGATGGTTATTATAGTTTAATTCGAGATGTTTTTTTTCCTAATAGCACTCCAGAAAGTTTTGATCTTGCTTTATTTCCTGCAAATGAGCGTTACTATCCGAAAGGAAGTCTTTTTTCGAGGGTTAGAAGGATAGATCAAGATACAGCATTAAAATTTTACAATGGTTATATTTCATTAAGTGATTTTTATCCTCCAAACCCTAAAAAAATTAATACATCTGAAGGGCGTTTCAATGCCAAGAACGAATCTATTTTTTATCTTGCCGATCATCCTTATGTAGCGATGAAAGAATGTGATATTTCGGTAAATGATTACTTTCTACTATCATATTTTTCATCACAAAAAAAAATGTGCTTTTTAGAAGTAGAAAATGGTAATCATCCACTATCAAATTTAATGTACCGTTTATTTTTGGCAAAAGATAAGAGATTTTACCCTGTGATAAATCTAGTTTATTCTAATTTGCTTAAGTTTGACAAATATGATGGCCTTGTGTATAAGTCAGTAAAAGTTGTCGGAGAACATAAGATAAAGGGAAATTGGGAGGGGGTTAGTTCAATTATAAATCTAGCTATAACCTCCGAAAATATTAAAAATTTTAAGTTTGAATTATCTTGGATGAATTTTTGTGATAGCAACTATATGCCAGTTCAATATTCAATTTTTTATCCTCTTAGCCCTAAAAAAAGTAAAAAATTATTTAAGCTAAATTTCCTAGGTAATAAGAAGAAATTTATTTCAATATCTATGGTTCGTAATGAAGAGTTACATATAAAATATAGAAAAAGTAAAGGGCAACTACATGAATTAAAAGTATCTGACCAAATACCTTTTAAGACTGTAATGAAATTATAACTATACTGAAATTCAATATGAGAGTTAATTAACAATAGCATCTACCTTCTATAGTTTTATTAAAAAAGTAGATGTGTGTTTTATGATAATTAGCTGATATTAAAAATGAATAGAACCGATTACTTATTATTTACTCTATGAGTATGATTCATAGAGATCGTTTCACTATAATGCCTCACTATGGACAGCAAAATTCAGCAACGGCTACAGTGGGTTAAACTCTTATAAAACGGCTAGTGATGCAGGTTTCGTATGTCGTCGTTGTTGTCGCCCTAAAAACTGACCGTTGACTAAAACTGGCCCTGCCGAAGTTGCTCTGATTCTGGAGTCTTGTTCCCTCCGCAATCTCGGAGCAAGGCGTATTCAGAGTGAATTAAAAAAAGCTTTATTCAATTTCTCTGGCAATGGAAGCGATCCACAAAGTTCTTTACCAGAATCAGGTTAAACCTGTTGTTAAATTTCGGCGTAAAGATGATTTCATTCGCTACGAACGTCCTGTTCCCGGTTATCGGATCCAAATGGATACCTGTAAAATTGGCCCCAGCTTATATCAGTACAAATCAGTTGATGATTGTACTCGCTACAGAGTTCTGAGGCTCTCCTCTCGTCGTACGGCTGAAAATACACTGGATTTTATTGACTCTGTTATTAAAGAAACTCCTTTCCCAATACAATAGTTTCAGACTGATCGGGACAGAGAGTTTTTACCGTTAAGGGCAATCCCCCACCTCAATGGCAAAGTTGAGTATTCTCAAAAGACAGAAAAAGCAGAATTCTACGCTACCGTAGACCTCCCTGATTATGACTTGAAGGATCTACTGGCGGAAATGGCAGCATTATTATAACTGTGAACGTCCTCATAGCGCTCACAACGGTAAAACACCGATGGAGCGTTATTCTAACTAGCTGAACAAACACTTTATTCTGATGTTATTCAGGCAAACTATCAGCCCAGTGAAGAGCATGTACAAGAGCAGAATTACGAGTTTGAACTTGAACTAAGAAAATTGAAATGATGTGTATGAATCACACATTTTATGTTTGTATAGCATTTTTATCGTTAACATGGATAATGAGGAAGAGAAAAGTTAATTCTCAATAGCTGATTAATTTATTTTTCCCAATATAATCATTACCTGTCTTTATAGACATCATATGGCTTCAGCTTAGGCACTGGCTGTTTCCTATCGACTGCAAGTGTTGGTATGTAGTCCAGCTCTCTTTCTGTTTGCTCGCGCTGTGGACGACTTGGGAAACGCCTGATTTCATCTTTGGTTGGACTATAAGTGTCACTGTTAAACCTGACACGTTTTTCATGTTCAGCGCGTGACACATAGATACCCTGCACCTCATCAAACACGTAGTTTTCAGCAATACGCTTATCGTGTTCAGCATCAACGGCAATAGGGGCAGGCTTCTTCTTGGCCCAGACGAATTTCCCTCTTATATATTCTACTACAAGCAAGGTGAAACGTTTAAAGATACCATCCTGATGTGGTTTAGCCTGCTTTCTCTTACTTTTAACAGGCGCGCGTCTAACAGCTCTGGTCGTTGAAGAGGATGGGGTTTTCAGTTTAGTGCGTGTATGAGGTGTAGGAGCAACCAGAACAGGTCTTTGGCCTTCTGATGATGCCGACTGCGAACCCGTTTCAGAGAACTCTGTTCGAGGGTGTATTTCAGGTAATATGATTTCAACAGGCTCAGACATTTCGGATACGGTGAAACTTTTGAGGTCAACAATGATCTGAAGATCCAAATCTTTAAAGACACCATATGTGGCCTGAGCTTCTTGTTTCATCTCATCACGAACAGCCTGCTCAGCAGCACGTTTTTGCTGAACGCTTTTGCTGTTCCACTTGGCGCGATGAACACGTTGCATAGCTGGACGGCTGGTTGCTGTTGCCTTGGCAAGCCACAACGCCTTTTCTTCCACGTTTAAGGTGATAGTGGCGTTTTCGAGTGCTTCACTGTGTTGGACTTCAATAGAACGATGATCGATACGTTCTGATGCCCCTGATGCTTCAAGATAACGATTGGCAAGGGTAGACCACGCTTCGCGCCAAAGGATTACTTTTTTCTTGTCGTTCCAGCTTCTTTCTTTTTTGCCAAAGCCATCAGCGGTGATCGGTTTTAATGTCAACATCACATGCGCATGGGGATTTTTACCATTGAGATCATGAAAGGCGATATCAGCAATCATGCCTTTATCAACGAAATTTTTCTGGCAGTATTCAACGACCAATTTAATTTTATCTTCATTGTTAAGTTCACAGGGAATCGCGACATCAAAATAACGGGCTGTTTGACCGTCTTTCTGACGCTCAACTCTTTCTACTTCATTCCATAGGGTTGTTGAGCTTTCAATAATATGAGCAGGTGCGGAAGTTGGAGCTAATATCTGATGATGGAATAAATCTGTTCTATGGCTGAAATCGTAGGTATTGCCTGTGCGATCATCTGTTATTCTTGATCTGTTATGATAAGCAGCCTTCCTACAGGAAGACATGCCCTCAGAACGTTTCACAATTTTAAACTCCAGATGAAAAATCGCCATATAATAAATAACCTCAAATATAACTATGCTGCTGTTAGTTTTTCGCAAGAAAAACTTTTGTGTTGACGTTGACCTTTCTTTTAGCCTGCGGCAGGCAACCCCCGGTAGGGCCCACACGCTCACGAAGTGAGTGTATAAGTGGGCATTGTTTTTTCTAACAATGTAAAAACCGCTTACTTAATTAATACGAAATATATTAACGACTGTAAAACCAGAACCAAACAAAACGCCGAATTAAGCGGCGCTATCTGGATGAAAGGGCGAAGTATTCCGCGATATTACATAGATGGGTTTTAAATGGCGTCCGAAGGACAAGAGAAGTGTTAATTTATCCCGCCGTAAGGCTGGAAAGACCTAAAACAAGAAAATAGTTGTTATAGCCGATAGTTTTCCCTGTTGCACAATTCACAGGTTAATGGAAAATTTTCAGGATAAAATGCAATAGGTAAAAACAAAAACACTAATGATAAAAATTAAGTAACGTGGTGAGTATTAGACAAAATAGTTAGTGATCACTATCGTATAGTGTTGTTAAATTTTGTTTCGCCTTTCTGTTTTATGCATTTTCTTAAACTGGTCATACCTGAGTATGGGGAAAAAAATGAAAACTTGTATTGAGTTCGACCCCTCATCATCGGGACAATCCCTCACAGCAAGTGATTGTCGTCAACAATCACGAAGTGCTAGAGCTATTATGCTGTCTGAAACAGTAGAAAAAGAAAAGAATACAAGATATCATGACATTCTAATAATTGAGGTTTTTTTACAAACATGATCATTTCCGGAGGGATGCATTGTTTAGTTACTCAGAAGGATTAGATAAGTATCTTTCTTATCGTCGTAAAAAGATTATGAGTAAAAATGCTAAGGAAATTGAGCGAATAGAGATTTTATCTGGAAAATTTTGTTCAGACATCATTGCGACAGAGTTAACATTGAGCATTGTTTCTTCTGTTAAGCGTTGCATCAATGAGATTTACGAGAGACCGAAGTCGACTATTACATTTATATCGAACTTAAGATTTTTATTCGAAACATGTATAACAGTAAGGCTTCTTGTTGCAGAGGAAAGTTATAAATATAAACTAAGATACTCAATTTACCAGCAGCAGATTAATAAGTCAAAAAGCTTAACGGAGTATGCTCAAAAGGATCTCAGTCGCCTTGACAGCATTCAGAAGGAAGAAGAGTCTCTTTATGGGAATGAAAACGAAATCGATGATGACAGTTTTCAGAATAAAGTTTCAGAAATAGATAAGCTTTATGATTCCTTAGATGAAGAAATATCTATTTTTTTAGACATGGCTGAGTTTAATGGTGCTGGATATCATAAAACACATATCCATTCATTTTTAAAAAGTCATCAAAAACGTGAAGATGAAATTAGAAATGAATGGGATGAGATTAAAAAGAGTTTATTAAAAAACGAAGAAGCTAATCGTTTTTTTGATTTCAAAGGGCAAACTAGTAGAGTGGAGAAAGAACTCAAGGATAACAGAAATTGGAAGGATAAAGCTGCTTTTGTTGGTTTAGAGGAAATATACAAATTTATATATGACTATTCTAGTTCTTTAATACATAGTATGTCTTATTCGATACTTATACCTAATCAGCTTGAATTACCTGAAATTAACATGGTCATAGGATTATCAACTAGAATAACTAGTGATATTTTAAAGAATCTATGTATTTTTGGAAAAATCCCCAACATGTTAGTGTTACGAATCGATGACGAATAATCCAGTGAAAATGAAAATACCCAAGCCCGATGTCCCGAAAAGATTAGCAGCAAGACTACGCGCTTCTTATCGTCGAGTTCTTTCAGCCAGAGATAAAATTGCATATGTTGAAGCGAAAAGTCGATATATTTTGATGGAGTTAGAGGACTATGAGACTGATCCACATCATTATGCGATGCTACATTATCCATCAGCCCCAGACCCTGCTGATTATCCTACGGTCACACATACTCTGAGACTACAGGTATGGCTGGAAGACAAAGCAATGAAGATACCCAGATACCATGAAGAGCTTTTATCTGCCGAACAACAGATGGATGAGACTGAGAGTGGTGTTTTGAAAGAAGTTCAGCAGATCAGAGCCAATACAAGGGGAAGGGAGTCTTGGCCTGCTTCACCTACAAAATTACTAACCCTTAGAAAGCAATGGGAGAGGATTTATGCTAAAGAATATATAACTAGCACTAAATTCATGGCAGAAAGACTTGAGCGGCGTAAAAAATTTGCCGAAGAGCAAAAATTGGAGCGAATAAAATTTTTAAATGAGATAAATGAAGAAATACGTTTTAAAGCGAATACAATGACTCCAGTTAAAGCTGCAGCCTTTATCTCCATGATGGAAGTGTTACAGGAAAGAATGTTTGGCGATAAGCTTAGTCTAACTGACTTTTATGATATTGCTCAAGGTGAATCCTCACTAATGAAGGAAATAATCAATGAAGCAGAATCCAGAGCCATTATTAAGTTAAATAGCCAGAAGTCATGAAGGTTTACGTTTTACATTTAAAACATTCTAATCTTCAAGGGAACTCTTGACTTGGCTTCAATAAATATTTCAAAAGGATCCTTAGAACGAGAACTATTCGTTCCGAGATAAAATATTTCGTAACTTTCTTTAAGTGTTTTCCCTTTCTCATCGTCCAAATGAATAAAATTAATAGTGTTCAGCGTAAAGATTATACTCTCTGGATACTTTTTTTGCAATTTGCCATTTCAATAAAAATAAAGTAGAGAATAACAGGCGTGAAATAAAAGGAGAATAATATGAGGCTTGGTGAACTGGATGAGACAGCATTAATTTTAATGACAATAAATGCTGTGGCTTGGGGGATAAATATTGGATTGTTGAGTCTGTGGATTATCAGATAAAAATATAATTCTCTATCCTGTTGAAAAATATTCAAAATGTGTTAATTGATTTACACTGAATATTACAAGGAGAGGATATGCATAAAAACCATGATGAGGCCATTGATTGGGTAGCAAGACGATTAATTGAGGATGGTATCTATACTGATGTTGAACAAGCCTATGCTAAGGCAACGGATATCATCAACCAAAAGAGAGAAGAAGTTAGAAAGAAAGAAGAAAAGGATTATTTTCGTTTTCGTATTAAGACTATAAAGAAAAGAATAGCATCAGGATACGAATACGCAAATATTCCATACAAACCTAAAAAGCCGATAGTTAAAAATAAAAATTCAGATTCATTTTGGGATTGGGATGCTGATGACAAATAAAAAAATATAAAGGAGAAGAATAATGACAAGAAAAACAATCAAACAACAAATTGCTTCCGCGCAGGAACGTTTATATTTCTTGGAAGCTAAAAAGAAACAACAAACTAAAAAAGAAAATACCCGCCAGAAAATTATTTTCGGCGCAGAGGTTGCCAAAGTTTTAGGATGTGATATTGGTTATGTAGATAAAGAGTTAGTCTTTGGGGTTTTACTTAACATATCCAATCTTCATGAGAGTGATGTTGAGGCATATAGAGCACAAGGACAAGCTTATATCGAAAGTATTTTAAATAAATCCAAGCAGTAATTTTCCTTTTTTCACGTCCGAACGGTGAGCCGGCCTAAAAATTGTTTTTAGGTCGGTGAACTGTTTTAATTAAAATTTAGCTAAAAATGAAAAGCCGTTAGCAGTGAATATACTAACGGTTTTTAGGCAATGTAGTTTTGATATCAGATGGCGAAATCTTCCAAGCTCTTACCGTTTTCAAGCGCAGCAGCGACAGCTTTAGGTGTCCGCCCCTGACCAGTCCACGTTTTTTCATCGCCATTTTCATCAATATATTTATATTTGGCAGGACGTGGGTCACGTTTAGCTTTTGCTGATTTACTTGTGGACACAGAGCCAAGCAGTTCAGCCGGATCGATACCATCTTCCAGTAGCTGGGCGCGTAAAGCTTCGATTTTGGCCTGACGTTCAGCCCGTTCTTTTTGACCACTTGCTTCTTCTTCACGGCGATCTTCAACAATAGCCGTAAGCTTTTCCAGCATTTCTTCCAGTGTTTCCAGATCAAGCTCACGCGCCTGAGCACGCAGTGTACGAATGTTATTTAATACTTTGAGGGCTTCACTCATTGGGCGTCATCCTGATGGAGAAATAAGTCATGGTTAAGTGGTATGTCAAAATTTGACAATTGGCAATGGAGAATTATCAAATAGTAGCGTAAAACCATTTCCTTCAGGTAATGGATATAAGCTATAAATAAAATTGATTTCTAAGAAATAAAATTATATATCTTAACTATCACGAAAATCAAGTGATATATAAAAAGTAGTAAAATAGCCGCTGGGCAAGCGGTGTTAGCTTCTGGAGTGACCGTAGCGGGATAACAAACTGTCAGTTTGTTATTAGTGAAAGCACGATGAAAGAAGAATCCACTTCCTTTAGGTTGTGGAGAAGTCAAATATCAATAGAACTAAGGAGGAAATAATGCAGAAGAAAAAATTAACTCGCAATCCCCTTGAAGACACGGCTATTTTAACTCGTCTGGCACGAAAAGCATTCAGAAAAGCGATTAAAGAGGCTTTTCAGGCTGGTGTGGCAATTCATTATATTGCTAAAGGGAAAATTGTCAGAGAATATCCTGATGGTAAGAAAGAGATTATCAGTTAAAAATGTTTTATAAAATCATCATTTTTAATTGACTTCATGGCAAATAGTGATATTTATATTGATGTAATAAACATTTTTTAATTTTTAAATCTCCATAAAAGGCAAAGGTATCATCCTTTGCCTTTTTCATATACCTCGTCGTTAACCGTTCATCGGTAAAAAAGCTAAGTATCCGTTTTTTGCTCTTGTTCAATCAAAATTAATTGATTATCTCTTTTTTATCACTTAAATGACAAAGGAGATAAAAATGATCTTGTTGAAGAAAAGAAAAAGTAAAAAAGGGTTTTCCCTGCTTGAACTACTTTTAGTTCTTGGGATTATCGCAGCGTTAGTGGTTGCGGCATTTATTGTTTATCCAAAGGTTCAGTCCTCGCAAAGAGCCACAGCGGAAAGTAATAATATAGCGACAATTCAGGCTGGGGTAAAAGCACTTTATACGGCAGTATCCAGTTATTCCGGGCTAAATGAAACAGTCGCGGTTCAGGCAAAGATTTTTCCTGACAATATGTTAGTCAGCAGTAAGCCAGTTAATGCCTTTAAAGGCAACGTCTTGTTAGGCACATCAACCGATAGTCCTTCCGGCGTGGCTAACTCGGCATTTACCATTACCTATATTGGCGTTCCAGCATCCGAATGCACCAAAATTGTTTCTGGTGTTGGCGCTAACTTTTACAGCGTAGCAATTGGAACTGGTAGCACAGCGTTAACAACAGGAAACATCAGAAAAGCCAGCAGTGATATGAATATGGCGACCTTGGCGTCAACATGTCAGTCTGGTGGAAACAGCAATACTATTACCTTCACATCATTATAAATAAAAGGGCGCTCGCCCTTTTATCAATTAATCTCTTATAGATGTCTTGACCACTTTTTTATTTTTGCTAATTAAATAGTACGTGAAATAAAAAAGGACGAGAAAAATGAATAAACATAAAAAAGGGTTTTCTTTACTGGAAATTATTCTGGTGTTAGGTATTGGTGCGGCAACGGCTTTCATGAAGTTTCAGGATATGAAAAACGATCAGGAAACAATCATAGCCAATACCGTTGGATCGCAAATGAAACAGATGGGGGAAGCGGTAAACCGTTATATCAGTATCCGTTATGACAAACTTTCAACCCTGTCTTCCAGTAGCAGTCAAACCAGTGATCCGGGGCCAAGAACTTGTTCGTCTAATGGCTGTGAAATCACTTACCAGACGCTGATTAATGAAGGCCTATTACCTGCTGGCAATAAAGGCGTTAACACGCAGAAATCCTCTTACAAGATTTTGTTAAAGCGCTCTGGCACAGCACCCAACTATGTAGTTAATGGCCTAATCACAACAACATTACCGTGGATTGAAGGTAGTAGAGTTCGTTACGACCTGTTAGGCCGTGCCATGCAGGCCGCAGGGATTGATAGCGGTATGACGCAATCATCAACTGTTGCATCAGGATCGGGTGGTCAGTGGACAGAAAACCAAAACAGCTACGCAGGAATCAATGCGGCGGGGCTGTTGGCTTACCGTGTTGGTTATGACAGTGCCATGTATTCGGTTTATCTGCGTCGTGATGGGACATTGCCAATGACGGGCGATCTCAATATGGGTGGGAATGATATCAATAATATTGGAGACATGACGGCATCAGGAACCGCGACAGCCACAACATTGAAATCCACAGGCGCGACCAGCGTTGGCTCTACGTTAACGGTCGCTGGCGCATCCAGTCTTAAAGGTGCGGCCTCTTTAGGCTCAACATTAACCGTTGCCGGAGCTTCTACCTATACGGGAGTCATGACGGTTAACAACAACATCAACGCGTCAGGAACGATAACCGCAGGCGGTCAGATCGTTGGACATAACACTAATGGAGATAAATTTTCTATTGGTAGCGGGAATACAAACGCCTATGAATTTCGTCTGGATGCGGCCAAGCCACTTACTATTTGGCGTAATGGTGGTGAAGCGACAGAAGAAAGATTACTTGTCTCTGGCTCGCAACGAAACCTTGGAGATTTGAAAATCGTAGCCAGTGGTTCGGCTACCGGTTCAATTACATCATCAGGAAATATTACATCCGGTGGCACAGTAGCGGGTCAGTATTTACAGCCAACATCAACGGTGGTTGCCGGGGCAGCTTGTTCGCCTAATGGAATAATCAGTAAAGATTCAACGGGGAAAGCCTTATCTTGTGTTAATGGATTATGGTCTACCGCTGAAGGTGGTGGTGAATTTGGTGGACATTTTATTGTCAGTTTCTTTGATGGTAATGCGTCTAATACCTATCATTCATCTTATTGTAGAGTAGGGAATCCTAAAAACAACAATGTGTGTTCCTGTCCATCTGGATATACACCAAGACTTTCAGGTGCGTGGGATCCTTCTAAATAACTTCGCATATTACCGCTCCACTTTAGCCAGTCCGTGTTGATTGCCGGGGAACGGCGAGGCGGCATTCATAAACTGATTTACCTGTTCCAGTAACTGCCACATATATCGGCATTGATGATTTCGCGTTATGGTTTCATGTAACGACAACCACAGCCGTTCTATCGGATTCAGCCACGGCGAGTACGTCGGTAGGAACAGTAACCGGAACTTCTTGTTCTCTGCCAGCCAACGCGCCACTTTGCGGCTTTTATGGATGATGTAGTTATCCACGACCAGCGTGATGGTTTTCGCTCGCCGGTAAGTTCGGCGTAATTTTTCTAATAGATTGATAAATAATTCAGAACTTTTACTGCCACCGCTGACGTAGTGGACTCGTCCCGTACCCGAATGAAGCGCGCCAGCCAGATAATGTTTTTGATTCTGCCCCGGTGTAACAATGCGTTTTTGTTGCCCTTTTGGCATCCAGTCCGCACCGATTTTAGGGTTCAGGTCAATATCGACTTCATCCTGATAGAACACGGGATGGTCTGTCCGCGCCTGAGCCAGTGCCTGCTCGATGACAAGCCGCTTTTCCTCATAATGCGGGTCTTTGATTTTCAGCGTCGGCGCAGCCCTGCGCCAGACAATGCCTGCTTGTTTCAGGTATCGATGTAATGTGGCGGAATGAAGCGCAACGCCAAAAAATTGGTTGACGATACGGTTCAGCAACTCTGTGCTCCAGCGTGAGCGCAGCCAGCCGAAATCTTTCGGAGAGCGTTGTATCAGCAGCGGAAGAGCCTGAAGGATATCGGCAACCGGCCACCGTGGAGCGCGTCCGGGCCTGAGGCTTTTTAGTCCTTCAACACCATGTAAAGTAAACCAATTTATCCATCTTCCTACGGATGAGCGAGCGGCGCAGAGCATTTTGGCGACATCGGTGACGGTCATTCCCTGATGAAGCATCAGCATGGCAATGAGCCGTCTTGCATGGTTTTTATCACGGGTCTGCTGGGCTTCTTTTCGCATCAGGCGTCGTTCTTCATCGGGGATAAATGCTATGATCGGCATAACTCAGTCCGGTTGGGTGATTTTGTCTTTTTGGCGATTGATCAGATCGCACAATTCGGACTGAGTTCCCTTCAGGTGATCTACTATTTTGCGAAGTTATTTAGTCAGAATTATAAATATTCATCAATAATATGTATAAAATAAAATTTTGGAGTGATGTGGAAATGAAAGAAATAGAACATGCAAAAGAGTTGTTGTTATTTATATGTTTGTCTTACAGTGGTTTTGCTATCTCTGAAGATATGATATTTAAATCACCTGTGGGTAGCCTGTATACGCTTGAATATAACAACGAATACGTAGGCGCTAATGTATTAAAGCTAACAATGACACATGTCTCTGATGATGCATGTGCAAAGCTTGCTCCTGAGTTAGCTGGTAAATATTTTGAAGTGCAGGTAAACAGTCAATATGTGCCATTGACTCCGCCTGCATCAGGAACAACATGGAACCGAAATTATGTTGTTGTTGATAAGGCCGCTGCGTTATGTCAATCAGGGAAAAATAATACCATAGTAGTGAATCATTTTATCTATCCAAAAACGTATGCGTTATATAACGAAAATGGCGACATTGTGAATTCAGTAAGTGGTTCGTCTGCCAAAGAAAACATTGTTAACAGTAGCTATGAAATCTACAGAAAAACTATGCAGACCAGAGAGAACCATCAGTTATCAGTTAAATAAGGACACATTATATGAGAAATAAAAAAGGATACTCAATATTAGAAATGGTATTAACACTGGCTATCGTGTCCGGTGTGGCCTATGCGGTGTTGAGTTATTATCGCAGTGAAAAGAAAGACAGGGCAATAAGGGAAAACGCCCAACAGATTGAAACGATATTCAAGGCATCGGATTCCTATCTTATTGGTTTAAGATCTGATGGCTCCAATCAGGACAGAAACAAGATCTCCATGCAGATCCTGAAAAATATGAATGCGTTGCCGATAAACCTCGGTGCGTTTACCAAACAGGAGATACTGGTTGATACGCTGCCAGCAGCGCAAACGCCAGAGCCTGAAACGAATGAGAGCAGTAATCAACCAGAAGAGCCGGAAATCATACCGGAAACCCCATCCATACCTGAAACCCCGATTGTTGATAACGTCTCTTTCCCTGATGAATGGTTAAAGAGCGATCCTGTGGTGGTGGTTAATAATCCGGTTCCTGTTGAGCCAACACCTGAGACGCCAGTAGAAACAACACCGGAGCCAAGTATACCAGTAGAACCAACAGAGCCTGTTGAGGATGATACGACTACAGGTGCCGTTGAGAAGGAGATAGATGAAGCATTATCAAAAGACAGCTACTTCCTTTGGAGTGATGGGGGACTCGATGGCTATCAAATATCAATCGTAATGAAATTGGCTGATGGGGATTTAACAGTTCTGCCGGGGAATAATTACGTTAATCTCACACCATTCTTAGATTCTGGGACTCCTTACTTGAACTATCATGAAAAAATATCAAATATGGTTGCGCAGACGGCTAAAAATACATCCATATATTCATACGAGATTGAGTGTTCTAAAGTTTCTAATAGTTATTATGACAAGTGCGCGTATACCTCCGATTATTCGTATCTGAACTTTACCATTTATAACGCTTTTAATGTTCCTGTGGGGTTAACAATAGAAAAAGCATCAAGCACTTTGATTAGTTATTGGATGAATAATAAATTGTCGTCTTTAAAATCAGAAGTAGACAATAACGCTTATGCATGTATAATTCCAAATGTAAAAACAAGGACTCTTCTGATTGGATATTTGAATGATGGAACATATAGGCGTTATGAATTGGCTACTGATGGCGTGTTGTATTCAGTATCTTTTAGCGCCTCTTATTTGTCTTGTAATACTAATAGCAATCGAACCATCACTAAAGTGGGTGA
The DNA here is from genome assembly GCF_003115855.1 of Brenneria corticis. Classification (GTDB taxonomy): domain Bacteria; phylum Pseudomonadota; class Gammaproteobacteria; order Enterobacterales; family Enterobacteriaceae; genus Brenneria; species Brenneria corticis. Next base: position 5,308 of record NZ_KZ819103.1, on the reverse strand, counting down.
TTATTGGTAAAATGTTTAAAAATAAATAATGTTGTTAATCAGTTTGATAAAATTATAAATATATTTGACAAGCAAAAAATAATATATTATTTAATATATGTCTTTAAAGATATTCACTTCAATGAAGTGTCTGATTGCTCCATATATAGAGAATTTGTTTACAGCTCAATGGGCTGATATCGTTGCCCCAAATGTGGGGCTAAGTATTCTATCCTATGGATAGTGCCTCAATGAGGCAGTAAAAGGGCTTAACGGCCCTTTTTGCGTTTCATCTTATTATAAAAACCATTCAGAAATTAACTCACTTCTGCTTTTTATAGTTTCGACATAATGTGTCGATACTTTTCATTATATTAAGTTATTTTAAATTTTATTTTGTAAGGAAATTAATTATATATATTTTTAAGATATTTTATTTGTGGAGTGTGTGATGAAAAATAAAAAGTATTTTCCTATTTTGTTAGCGTTAATGTTTCTTGTTTTATTTGTTGGGATGCTGTTTTTGAGTAAAACCATATTTTGGATGTTCGGAACGGATGTAAATAGTTTCAACATAAGAGCCTTAACGGGATTTGGTTCTCTGATGATAACTTGGTTCTTATTTTCTATTTCGTTTTAAATAAGAAAGTATAATTAAAGATATTGATGAAGATGAAAAGGGCTTTGTAGCCCTTTTGATTTTTATGACGATATTTTTTCTGTCTGAGAAATCTGGTATAGAACGTTGAGCCTTTCCCACAACACAAAAGACAGGATCTCTTTGGCTTGGGGATTTTCAATCTCAACAACAGCGTAAATTAATGCCCGACATTGATCGATGATTTCTTCCAGTTCCAGCGGCGTGTTATCGAACATGATAAGCCTCTGCTGCCGGATGCTGAGATGTGGCAAAAAAAGCAGTAGCCAGATGCAGATTTTCAGGATGGGAATAGGTAAACTGATAGATAGCCATAGCGTTATCCTTGTAACGTTGAGGTTAGCCCTTGTTTGGTATTGCGAGTACCTTTCAGGGGCGAAACTGGTGTTCAGGTGGTCTTGTATACGTACCTGATCGGCTGCAATTTAAGGCTAGGATTGGTGCTAGTCAATTCCTAAACGTGAGACAGAAAAACCTACAGTTGGTAAATCTCTGACCTTTCAGAACTGCATAGCCCCAGTTCTGCGTCAACGGTAGAATGAAGCCACTGTGGGTGTGGATTTTCTGGTTCTAATTATAGCAGGCTAAAATAATATATTTTTTAAGGTTTTCTTATGTCTAATTCTAATTTGGGAAATTGGGTTGCTATTGTTAGTGTAGTTGCTTCCGCAGTTACCGCTATTTATTCAACTTGGGATAAAAGTAAGACAGATGTTGTAATAGAAGAAATAAAGTCAAAATATGAAATTCAAAAGAGTGATAAAGAACGAGCTTGGTCTGAAAGAAAAGAACGTTGCAATCTTATTATTGACGCAGCTCGTAAACTTGCTCAGTCTCATGGGAAAGTGTTTAGCGAATTGAATTTAGACCATCGTGCTAATATGGAAGAAAATTTGTGGGCTGCTGCAATGGTACTTACAACAAAAAATCAGGAAATATTTTTATCGGAGTATAAAAAAGGACCATCTGAAAATGATCGTGGTGGTTATATATATAAAGATAAACTTATCTCATTAGCACTACAAGGGTTAGCAGATGATAGTCAAAAATGTATTCAAGGATTATCTTCATAATAACAATGAAAATTTATTGTATTAGCTCAGGCCTGAGCTGACAGAACCTATATGAATAATCGGTAAAGGTCAGAATAAGTAGTGAATTAATACCCGTTAAGGGAAAAGAAAGGGCTGATAGGCCCTTCCTTTTTTTTAAAAAGATACTTTATCTGTCACTGCTACGATGCCCCATATTTATGGGGCTTCAGTTATTATTAACTCTAAAACTCCAGTTCATTAAACTCCGTTGGGATAAACTTAGCATATGTTTCTTTTAAGTAACTTGTTGCAGATTCCCGATTAATATCAATATCTAACAAATTGCTGAAAAACATCAATCTGGAACGTGCTTGTCCTATCAACTCACCCCAAGTATATATCCATATTGATACATTCCCTTTAGAATACAACTGTCCGTAGGGACTGTTATCTTGAGAAATTTTATCCTGAACCAAAGGAGCTATTTCATTAGATACGGCGATAAAAATCCATTTCGTATTTTGTTTATCAAATCTGCCGTCATTACTAACAGCATAAGCATAGCTTTCGACTTGATTTATAACAGATAAATCTATTTTTTGTGTCGGTCTTTTCAGTTCAACAACTAAGTGTTCAAGCTCACCTTCTCTTGGCTGACGTGCTTTGCTAAGTAGCAAATCAACCCTACCTCTTGTTCCATCTTCTCTAACAACAGGCAGTTCCGCATCATAAGTGATACCCATTTTATCAGCATGAAATTGTAGCACTTGATTGAGGGTGTTTTCGCTACGGGATAAGTTGAAATCCTCTCTAAATATCCATGCTTCATTCTCTAGAAGTTTATGTAATTGATCTCTCTCTAGTAATTTCTTTTTTGTTTTGTCATCAAATAACAATTGTTCCAATCCAGTTAAGAAGTTTAATCTATCTGATACGACTTGTGAAGCTTTTATAATATTTGGAAGTGTTGTCTTTTCTAATAATTTCGCCATTGAATCTTGATCATCTGAATTCATGACTAATACTTCAGATAGAATTTTTCTCACAGAATTTGGATTGTCCTTCAAAGCCTGAGAAAGTAATTTAAATGTGAATTTTTTAACGCTATTATTAGACTTATTAAATGAGGTCAAATAACTTTCAACATTCACAGCTAATATATTAAATACCTTTTGCTCGGCTTCTTCAACACTTCCGGGTTGTGGTGTATTTTCATACGGATAAATATTTTGCTCTTTCCATTCATCTACTATTTTTGTTTTTTGTAAAAACTCTTTATTGACGAAATGTTTTCTACAAAGATCAATAACTTTATCTTTTAACTCTTTAATGCCAGATTCTAAACTACCGAGTGAAAGAACATGTTCTTCAAATTTTTTCTTAATAAACGGGGACTTTATATATACTGTGAAATCAACGCCATATGACCTAACAAGTTTTCCTGCGTTTTCATTAAAAAGTGAGAATCCATTTTCATCACAATAATGAATTTCTCGTGGCGTCTTAAATTTCCATTCTATTATAGAGACAGATACATTCTCTACTTCTGATCCTATCTCAATATCTCCCAGATTGTACTCTTTTTTATCCAGCCACACATCTGAAGGAGTAATGTATGAATCATTATAAAATAATTTTTTATGAGGGTATTCTGTTAGATATAAGGCATATTCTTTTGTAATTGATTCTTTTGATGAGTCTGTTGCCAGTGATGATGCTTGTTTTGCTAAGTTAAGGATCTCAACCTGAGTGCCTTTTATGCTCTCGCTTGTTTCTGAAGGTTCACTGATTTCGAAGCGTTGAATGTTATTTGCATTACCTTTGATGGAATACTTAAAATATTTTCCTTTATCTTCTATACAGGTTGACCATATAACTATCTCTCCCAGAGAAAATGCTTTAAAACGTCCTTTCCCAAATTGACCATGTAATGAGCGGTCTCCATTTTTTTTTGCGCTTTTCTTCCAAGATTCACCAAGGCTGCCGAACAATGATGAAACATTATTATGTGGAATACCTTCTCCCTGATCTTGAATAATAACTTTCTCAATCGTATTTGTATTTTGACATTTCTGAAAGAGGACTTTAACTTCCAAAGATTTGGAATCAAAAGAATTCCATATTATCTCTTTAATTGCTGAAATTGGTTTTGCAGAAGAAATATCTTCTAAATGGTCTTTTCCAAGGATGACATCAATGTTCTTCATTTTATTATCCCGTATATATTTTTGTTAGAAATAGTATACGGGAGAATTTAGCGCTTTTGCCAGTCTTGGCGAGAATATTAATTATGTTTGATGCAAAAACTCAAACGGCCTAACCATCCCGTTGTTGTTAGCATCCAGAAAATCAGCCCACCATTGCAACATGAGGCGGCGTTGCTCAAGATGTTTAGCCTTGTGGGTGTAGGCAGCGCGAACGTTGTTCTTTTCCATGTGGCTCATTTGGAGTTCAACCACATCTTCCGGCCAGATACCCGATTCAATTAAGGCACTGCATGCCAGCGTTCGGAAGCCATGACCACACAAATCGGTTTTGGTGTCATAGCCCATTTTGCGTAGCGCTTTGTTGATGGTGTTTTCACTCATTGGCTTCATCGCATCATAACAGCCAGTCAGGATAAAGCCGTTATCACCGTTAACGTCATAGGTGAGGTCTTTTAGTTCTTTCAAAATTGCTAGTGCCTGACTACACAGAGGAACATAATGCTTTCTGCACATTTTGGCACCACGGCCTGAATGCTTGATCCCTTCAATGGCTTCACGCTGTTCAGGGATAACCCACAAGGAACTGTTGAAATCGATCTCTGACCATCGGGCAAAGCGGAGTTCACTGGAACGAATGAATATCAGTAGATTGAGTTTTATCGCAAGTAAGGTCAGTCTGCTACGGCCTTGATAGCTTTCAATGCGTTCCAGCAGGGTAGGTATCTCTTCCAGTTCAATAGCGGGGCGGTGTTCCGTCTGTGGCTTCTGAACAGCGCCTTCCAAATCGTAGGCAGGATTGAAACGGATCATCTTTTGCTGGACGGCATAACGCATGATGGCAGTAGCGTATTGTTTCACCCGCATAGCAATTTCCAGATAACCCAGCTTCTCTATCTTTTTGATGGGAACCAGCAGATCGCCCGTATCCAGCTCACCAATATCTTTGTTACCAATATCAGGGAACAGGTAAGTTTCGAGTCGTGTCCAGACGGAGCGCTGATAATCTTCCGACCATGTGGTTTTGGTGGCAAACCAGCTTTTGGCAACGGTTTTGAAGGCGCGGATATTGTTACGTCGCTCTTGAATAGTTTTGTTGTCAGCCTGCTTTTTAGCGCTCGGATCAATTCCAGCCGCTAACAGCTTTTTTGCTTCATCCCGGCGTTGTCTTGCGTCAGCCAGCGAAACAGCAGGATAGACGCCAATGGAAAACACCTTCTGTTTCCCTTCAAAGCGATAACCTAACTGCCAGTATTTAGAGCTGTTGGGATGTACCAGCAGGTAGAGGCCGAACCCGTCAGTAAGCTTAACCACCTTTTCCGATGGCTTGGCATTTTTTACTTTAGTATCAGTAAGTGGCATGACGGTTCCCTCCGATTGCTGGTAAAAACGAAATCGAACCAGCTTTACCAGTATTTTTACCAGCAAAAGGG
>NZ_KZ819102.1:0-37487 GCF_003115855.1 Brenneria corticis | reverse complement strand
CCACATACAGGTTAAAGCCGGTGCCCACCAGATTGATCTGTCCGCCCGCTTGAAGTTCGATGGCGCTTTTGCCGCACACCAGCCGCAGCATGGTGCCGGAGGCCAGTTCGTACTTTTCCACCACCGCGTCAAGTTTCCCTTGGCCGGTGAGAATTTCCGTGCCGCCTTTTACCGCCTGCAACTGATTGGCTTCCACGCGGTGGCGCTCGTTTTTGCGCACGTAATGGCTGTGGTTGCTGCCGATGGAGCGGGTAGCGTCATTTTTCACGCTCACGTCCATATTCCGTTCGGCCTGGATCCACAGTTGCTCTTCCCCCATTTTGTCCTCAAAACGCAGGGCGTTGGCGTTGTCCGGCGAGCCGTCTTTCGAACGGCTCATAAAGCCCATCTGCGTAGCGGCGGCCGGCAGCGCCCAGGGCGGCATGCTGGCTTCGTTATAGACGCGGCCGGTGATAATCGGGCGGTCGGGGTCGCCGTTGATAAAGTCAATCACCACCTCATCGCCGACGCGTGGTATCTGTACGCCGCCAAACCCCTGACCCGCCCAGGCGCTGGAGACCCGCACCCAGCACGAGCTGGTGTCGTCGCCCTTGGCCAGCCGGTCCCAGTGGAACTTCACCTTGACCCGGCCGTATTTGTCGGTCCAGATGGATTCGCCTTCTGGTCCCACCACTTTTGCGGTCTGCGGACCGTAGGTGCGCGGCCAGGGGGTGGCCGGAGCCGGGCGGAAGGGCACGGCGGCGGGGATAACGGCAAAGTCGATGCGATGGACGGTCTGGCTGTCGGCGCCGCTGGCATAGCGGTTTTCTTCGAAATGGTAGGTAGCCTGGGTGGTGAGATAGGTGCCGTTGTCGCTAAAGAATGGGGCGTTGGTAAGGGTAAAGGTGCAGCCGGGCGTGACGCCGAGGGCGGTGGCGGTGCCCTGAATCTGCTGGTGCTCCACCTGCCAGCGCTCCTGACGGATGCGGGCGTAGAACTCGCCGTGGTCGTGGTCGACAAAGCGCCCCGGCCAGTCATAAACGTCGATGCTGCCCGGCGTCGGCGAGGCGGGGTTCTGGCGCGCCTGGAACAGCCAGGCGTTGGGTTTGCGGAAGTCATAGTCGTCGAGGCTGTAGATGCCCGGCGTTACGCTGTCGGCCAGCGCCCACTGGCTGATGCCTTCCTCTTCGGTGCTGCCGCCGGAGGGGGTCTGGTGATAGGGGATGAACTCGTAGCCGGCGAAGGGTTCATATTGCTGCGTAGCGTCGGTGAGCACCAGGGTATGGCGGTCGGGCTCGTGGCGGAAGTGGTAGGCGATGCCCTCGAGCTCCATCAGGCGCTGGATAAAGTTCAGGCTGCTCTCCTGGTATTGAACGCAGTAGTTCCAAACGCGGTAGCTGCCGGTGAGTTTGTCCTCGATATTGACCTGATATTCGGCGAGCAGGGTTTTGACAATCTGCGGGACGGTCTGTTCCTGAAAGATGCGCAGGTTGCGGTCGCGCTTCATGGGCCAGAGGTCGGGCTCGACGGTCAGGGTGTAGACGGCGTAGCGGGTGCCGGAGAGTTCGACGGCGCTGACGGCGACGCGGGTGACCTTGCCGTTAAGGTAGCGGTTGGCGAGCAGGGTCTGGGTCGGCAGGGTGACGGTAACGGGCTGGCCGAGCAGCTGGCTGCGGTCGATGCGGGCGTCGGTGCCGAGCAGGGTGAGGGCGAAAGAGAAGGATTCGGACAGCGCTTCGCTGCCGTCGAGCTTCCAGAAAAGCAGGCCCTCCACGGGCAACTGTACGGTGATACGGTTGAGCATAAATATGTCCTGGAATGGAAAGTATGGCGCAGACGCCACACGCAGCGTTGACGTTAAGGGTTGATAAGCCAGGTGCCGGGTTTGCCCACGGTAATGGTTTGACTGCGGGGCTGGCCGTTACCCAGGATCGTGAGTTCGTATTCGCCTGGCGGCAGCTGCAGCGTAGCGAAGCCATTGTCCTCAGGCGTTGCCGTCTGCGGTTTGCCGTTGAGCGTGAGCCGTTCGCTTCCACTCAGGCGCACATAGACCTGCGCTACCGGCTCAGCGCTGACGGCAGGGACGCTGACCTCTGGCGCCGCTTCCGCCGGTACGCTGACCGTAGTCGGCGCGGATGTTTCCGTCGCCGCGGCGACGGCGGTTGGCGTCGGCGCCTGGACCGGCGGCGTAGCCACCTGCGCCGCAGGGGGCGGCGACTGCACCGTTTCGGCGGTTGGTACTTGTGGCTCGTTGTCAGGCGCGCCGCTGAAGAACAGCCCTCCGGCCACCAGCCCCACCAGCACGCCGGCGGTTACCAGGCCAGGCGCTTTGTAGCGCTTCCAGTCGAGGGGAGAGAGTTTGGCTTTATCCGGGTCCACCGGCACCAGCATGGTGCCTGGTTTTTTGATACCCAGCACGTCGCTGAGGGCCGCCACCGGCATTTCAATCAGCGCGGAGAATTCGGCGATAGACTGCGGACGGTCTTCAATTTTCAGCGCCAGCGCGCGGTCTACCGCCTGTAGCAGCGGCAGCGAATACCCTTCCGGGCGGCGTTCGGCCAGCGGCTGATAGCTATCCTGAATGCTGCGCACCACGCTGACCGGGGGCGGAGAACCGACGATCAAGGTATGCAGCACGGCGCCCAGCGCGTAGATATCGGTCCATGGACCCTGTTCGCTTTCGTTGTCGTCGGTGTACTGCTCAATAGGGGCAAAACCGGGGCGCAGCATGGTTTCGGTTTCGTCGGAAACATTGCCGATGCTGCGGCGCGCCGAGCCGAAGTCCAGCAGCACCGGCAGGCCGTCATCCTGAATCTGGATGTTATCAAGCGAGATGTCGCGGTGCAGGTAGCCTTCGTCATGAATGGTTTTGATGGCCCCGAACAGCATCGGCAGCGTGCGGCGGATCCAGGCTTCGTTAATCAGCTCCGGGCGTACCTCGCGCAGCTTGGAAAGCGTGGTGCCGCTATAAAACGCGGTGCCCATGTAGGCGGTATCGTTCTGTACCCAGAAACGCAGGACGTGCAGCAGATTCGGATGGCTAAACCGCGCCAGCAGCCGCGCCTCCTGAATAAAGCTGTTCAGCCCGGCGGTAAACGCCTTACTGAAACGCTCGCTGCGCAGCACCAATGTCATGTCGTCGTTGCGCACCGCAAGCGTTGAGGGCATAAACTCTTTAATGGCGATGGTGCGTTCCAGTTGATGATCCCAGGCGCGATAGACAATGCCGAACCCGCCGCCGCCAATCACTTCCTTAATTTCAAACTCATTGAAACGATACCCAAGCGGCAACGCATTGGGCACGGTCCGGTTGTTATTGTGATCCGTCATATTGGAAAACTCTCTTGATGATGGCGTTAGGCCGCAAACTGGCACTGGAACTCACCCTGTGAGAAAGTCACATGCAGGCGACGATAATTTTCATTGCGCGCGCTGGCGGTGAGCAATATCTGGCTCATCTGCGGCAGCAGGGTATTGGTAAGAATGGCGCTGACCATACGGCCACCGGATTCGACTTCGGTACAACGCTGAACAATCTGGGTAATGACGCTGTCGTCCACCTGGGAAATAATGCCGTGATTTTCCTCCAGACGACGCTGAATGCGTTTGAGTTGCAGGCGTACGATCTCTTCCAGCATGGCATCGCTGAGCGGGTAGTAGGGCACCACCAGCAGTCGGCCCAGCAGCGCCGGCGGGAAAACCTGCAACAGCGGCTGACGCAGCGCGCCCGTCAGCGCGTCTGGATCCGGCATCAGATCCGGATCGGCGCACATGGCGCTGATAAGCTCGGTGCCGACGTTGGAGGTGAGAATAATGATGGTGTTGCGAAAATCGATATGCCGCCCTTCGCCATCTTCCATCCAGCCTTTGTCGAACACCTGGAAAAAGATCTCATGCACATCCGGGTGGGCTTTCTCGATTTCATCGAGCAACACCACGCTGTACGGGCGGCGGCGGACCGCTTCGGTCAACACGCCGCCTTCGCCGTAACCCACGTAACCCGGAGGCGCGCCTTTGAGCGTGGAGACGGTGTGCGCTTCCTGGAACTCGCTCATATTGATGGTAATGACGTTTTGTTCGCCGCCATAGAGCGATTCGGCCAGCGCCAGCGCGGTTTCGGTCTTGCCCACGCCGGAGGGGCCGCAAAGCATAAACACCCCTACCGGTTTGTTCGGGTCGTCCAGGCTGGCCCGGGAGGTGCGAACGCGCTTGGCGATCAGCTCCAGGCCGTGGCGCTGGCCGATAACGCGCTGACCGAGGGTGTCGGCCAGATTCAGCACCGCGTCGATTTCATTTTTAACCATGCGGCCCAGCGGGATGCCGGTCCAGTCGGAGACGACGGCGGCGACGACGTTAGCGTCCACCGCGGCGAATAGCAGCGGCGTTTCTCCCTGAAGCTCGGAGAGCGCCTGCTGGCGCTGCGCCAGTTTTTCACGCAGCTCCGGCTGAGCCTCTTCATCGGCGGCATGCAGTTCCGCCCGTAGAGCGATAATCGCGTCCACCAGTTCGCGCTCCTGTTCCCAGCGCGCGGTCAGCGCATCTCGCTCGGCTTCAAGCGTCTCTTTTTCCGCTTTCAGCCGGGTCAGGCGCTCGTTATCGCCTATCGCCACGCGGGCTTCGCGTTCGGCGATGCCGGTTTCCACCTCAAGCGCCGCGATACGGTGCAGGCAATTCTCCAGCTGTGCCGGCGGCGCGCTTTGGCTGACCGCCACGCGGGCGCAGGCGGTATCCAGCAGCGCTATCGCCTTGTCCGGCAACTGGCGCGCGGGAATATAGCGATGTGAAAGTCTGACCGCGGCGTTCACCGCTTCGTCCAGCAACAATATGCGATGATGTTTTTCCAACGGCGAGACGGCGCTGCGCAGCATCAGCAACGCTTTTTCTTCATCCGGCTCATGCACCTGTACGGTCTGGAAGCGGCGGGTGAGGGCGGGATCCTTTTCGATATATTTTTTGTATTCGGCCCAGGTGGTGGCGCCGATGGTGCGTAGCTGTCCGCGCGCCAGCGCCGGTTTCAGCAGGTTGGCGGCGTCGCCGGTCCCTTGCTGGCCGCCGGCGCCAATCAGGGTATGAATTTCGTCGATAAACAGGATGATGGGCGTGGCGCTGGCCTGAACCTCATTGATCAGCGCTTGCAGACGCGCTTCGAATTCGCCTTTCATCCCGGCGCCCGCCTGCAACATGCCGATATCCAGCAGCCAGAGTTGCACCTGCTGCAACGGCTCAGGCACATCGCCATTGGCGATACGCAGCGCCAGTCCTTCAACCACCGCGGTTTTCCCGACGCCCGCCTCGCCGGTCAGCAGCGGATTGTTTTGGCGCCGCCGCATCAGGATATCGACCATCTGGCGAATTTCTCCGTCACGCCCGACCACCGGGTCGATTTTTCCTTCGCGCGCCCGTTGCGTCAGATCCTGACCGTACTGCGACAGCGTGCTTTGCTGGGCAGGCGCGCTTCCCGCTTCCGGCTGGGCGGCTGCAGCCTGTTGCGTTTCTTTGCCGGCGGCAAAAATGGCATCGAAGCGATCGGTCAGCTCATCGGCGCTGACGCGATCGAACTGCGGCGAAATGCCCCTCAGTACGTTCGCCAGGTTCCGCGTTTTCAGAATGCCAATCAGCAGATGACCGCCGCGGATGCGGTTGACGCCGAATTTCAGCGATCCGTAGACCCAGGCGCGCTCCACGGCGCTGTCGATATGTTCGGAGAGATCGGAAATCGAACTGGCCCCGCGCGGCAATTTATCCAGCGCCGCGACAATGTCCCGGCTGAGCGCCTCTTCATCCAGCGAGAAATGGCGGATAAGCTGTTGCAGGTCGCCATCCTGCTGCTGCATCAGTTGGTGCAGCCAGTGCGTCAGCTCCACATAGGGGTTGCCGCGCAGTTTGCAAAAGGCGGTGGCGCTTTCCAGCGAGGTAAATAACAGCGTGTCCAATTTGCCGAATAGTACGGCGCGGCTGATTTCTGACATGATCGATTCCGTTTATCAATATGCGTAATGAACGCAACAGGCGGTATTATTTCCGGGCGTACGCAAAGGCGGGAGAAATGCGTAAGCACAATAAAAAGTCATAGCGGCAAAACGTTTTGCTTTACCTCTCCACGCTAAATAGCAGATCTCCGCGCGGCGCGGGCTGCGGCTGATGACCGAGCCAGGTGGCGTAACCCAACGGCGCGTTGCCGCCGAGCTCGGCGCCGCACACGGCCTCCTGGTGCAAAATCAGGCGCACTTCCCACTGGTATTCAATCCCCAGATACTGGCGTATCCAGTCGCGCAGTTCCGACACCCAGGCGCCGCCCGGCACGAAACGACGATAGGTTTCGAGATCCAGCGGCCCCAGCTCAAGGCGAAATTTATGCTGCGCATCGCGCACCGCAACGCCGAGGAAGGCTGATTTCCCCAGGCGCGGCACGCGTCGACCCGCGCCAAGACGCGCCTGTTCACCGGCGGTGAGGGGCATCCACTGCGCGACATTTTCCACCAGCCGAACCGGCACCTGAAAATAGTGGCGCAGGATCTTTTCCAGCCCTTCGGCGTCGCGTCCGTGCCGCGAGAGATGCCCGGCAAGCGCGTAGCGCGCGTGGTGGCTGAGGCCGCCTTTCTCCATCTGGCCGGGTTGCCCCATCCCGATGAGCGATGCGAGATACTGTTCGAAGCGTTTGTCATCTTCCCGGTCGAGGGAAACCGTCGGCTGCGCGTCGGCCCAGGCGCGGTAAAAAAGCAGCGTCAGGCGGTGGTGAAACAGATCCGCAAAGGCGCTCAGGCTATCGTCCTGATGATGATAAATGCGCTCGCGCGCATATTCGGTCATATGCAGCGGCAGCGGACCGTTGGGGCCGAAGAGGCCGAAACTGAAAATAGCGACATCATGCAGCGGCGAGTTATCGCGTGGGCTCACCTCGGCGATCGTCGAGGGAGCGAAGGCCATTGACGGTTTCTGGCCGATGCGCAGCGGTTCAAAACGGGGCAGCGGCGCGCGTCCAAGCAGGTAACGTTCGCCGCCCTGAGCGTCCAGACGCCGCAGAAGCTGGAACAGGTCGTAGCGCCAGGGCGCGGTCATTACCGCGTCCCAGAACGTTTCCGACAACGGCGTCAGACGCCGTATCGGAGTGCAGGCTGGCAGCGTCTCGCTCATATCAACGCCCTTTTACCCATCCGGGGCTCCCAGTAGCCGACTTCGCCGCGCTGCTGACTTTTGAGGGTGAATTCGGTGAAACTGTTCATTGCCACCAGGCGGGCGAACATGCGTTCCAGCACGCTTCCCAGCAGCCAGGGGCTGGAGCCGGAAAATGCCTGTTCATCCACGGTAAGCGTGATGCCCACGCCGCGGGCAAATACAATCGGACCTGGCTCCGGCACCCGGCGGTGCACCGGCTCCAGCACGCAGTGGCGGATACCTTCGATTTGCCGCGCCACCGGCGTTTCCGCAAGCTGGGCGTAAAGGCCGAGCAGCTGGCGCAACGCCGCGGCGCCTTCGCCGTCATCGCTATCCATCAGGCTGAGATAGTTCATTTGCAGCTGGCTGATAAGCCGCCAGGTGCTGAGCCCTTCCGCCAGCGCCGGGCGCGGCGGCGTCGGACCTTTACGCATCGTAAGCGCGCGTACCGGCAGGGAGTCCGGCATCACGAACTGGCCGAGATCCTGTTGCAGCATCAGCGGCAAATCGCGGCTGGTGCACAATACGTCGGCGGTGATATAGCGCAGATCGTCGCGCCACGGCGCGTGGTGTTCATCCACCAGCGAGACGAACGCCTCCGAACCGACGTAGCCGGTGCGGGCGCCATAGCGCAGCGCATGTTCGGAAAGCGCGCGCTGTTCGCGGCGCAGCGAAAAATAGGCGCCGTAGTTGTCGCCATCCCGGCTCCAGGTGCTCCAGAACGGGCGAAAAATCTGCTCATCGTGCAGGCCATCCACGCTGGCGTAGAGTTTTTGCACCGCGAAAATTTCGTAATCCAGAGGGCGGATATTATCCACCACCAGATGATATTCATGCTGGGCGTCGCTGATTTTCTGGCGTTCGGCCACTTTGGGAAACAGGTTGATGACCGGCGTACAATGCAGCGCCAGATGGTCTTTATCCACCACTCGTTCAAGCGGCGCGTCGGCCTTATCCAGCAGAACGATGATGTCGAATGCCTTGACCTCGCCGCTTAGCGCCAGCAGCGGGCCAAGGCCGCGCACGCTGATAAACTGGAAACGGGCCGGGAATGCGAAATATTCATGCAGCAGCCGGTAGCCGTCGAAGTTACGCAAGTCGTCCGGCAACAGCGCCTGATCGGCTTCGAAGCCCTCCTGGCGCAGGGCGTCATCGCCAAGGACGATACGCGTCGGGTTCGGCTCAACGGTCTGGCAGACGATGCCTACCTGGTGCTCCATCAGCAATTCCAGCAGTTTCAGCGCCTGAATATCGGGACCGCTGAGGAAAAAGTCGAGGCGGTCGAAATCCAGATGCCTGAGATTGACCGCGCCGTCGCACGCCACGCGCACGCGCAGCGCGCTCACTGCGCCGCGCTGGCTTAAACCAAGCTGACCGAGCGGCGTGTCGGCGGGCACGCCGCCAAGCTCCGCCAGACTGATGTGCAATGGCAGCAGCGTGACGTCATGAGCCGTGGCGTAGCTGCAGGTGACGCCGCTTTTCTTCAGGGTCTGGCTGTCCATCATGGTGCCGCGCGGCACCACAAAACCGTTGCTCAGATCGCCTTTGGCGCCGTCGGGGTGCAGTTCCGCGATGGCCATCGAGGGCGTCGGCGCCAGGTAGTTGGGGGCGATCATTTCCAGCAGACGCTGGGAAAAACGCGGGAACTCGGCGTCCATTTTTAGCTGTACGCGCGAGGTAAGAAAGGCAAAACCTTCCATTAAGCGTTCGACATACGGGTCCGCCACGTCGATGCCGCGCATGCCGAGACGTCCCGCCACCTTGGGGTAGCGTTCGGCAAATTCCGCGCCCATTTCGCGCAGATACGCCAACTCGCGGTTGTAATAGTCGAGCAGTTTACTCTCCATGTTCACCCCGCGTCTTTCAGTTCAAAGTAGCCGTTTTCAAGATCCACATCGGTACGAAACAGAAACTCCAGCGGATAGGGCACGCACCACAGTCGGCCTTTGATTTCAATCGACAGTACGTTGTGCAGGTCGAGGGATTTCGGGTCGGAGACGCAGCGCACCTGTAGTCCCTGCGGCAGGATGCGCGGCTCAAAGTGCAAAATCGCCTCGGTGAGCTTGCGCTGAATATCCTGCCATTCAATGTCGGACATGCGTTGCCCGGCCAGCGGGGCGACGCCGAAATTGAGCACCGAACGGCGAATGTGATCCATACCGCTTAAATCGTGCTGCGCTTCATTGTTGATGGTGTTGAACAGCCATTGCAGGTCGCGCAGCACGTGGCGGCGCAGCGTGCCGTGAGAAATCAGATTGCCGTTGACCGGCTCCTTGCGTTTGTCGGGCGCGTCGTCCGTCAGGCGATCGAGCAGCGAGGGCTGCATTTTATCGCGCGCGCCGATGGTCTCCTGCTCGCGGCGAAACCGCCAGCCGCTGTGCAGCAGATTGTTCTCGTTTTCGCGATACGGCTTATTCATGCCCGTCTTCATCCGTGCCGAATGTCAGGCTTTCGAGCGAGAGCAACGGGAACTCGTCGCCGTCGTTGAGCCATACTTTCTGACCGAGCCCCAGATACTGTTCTCCGGCGCCGTTTATCGCCTGCCATTCGGTGGCGCGGGCCAGCAGGAAGCGCTCTTCGGCGTCTTCCGTCAGCGGATAACGCGCCGGGATCTGGCAGACCTGTTCGGTGCCGTCCACCAGTCTGACCGACGTATGCCGCCACACCAGATCGGTGACGCTTGCCGGCGCCTGAAAACGCATTTCCGCGATGGCGCTAAACGGCAGCCAGAAGTAGCGGCCGTTGACAATGATTTCACACACCGGTCCCAGGCGGGCATCGCCGTCCATCAGCCAGTCGAAACGATGGGCGCCATCTTGCGACCTTAGTTCCCCCGGGTTGAGTTCGGCTTCTTCAAACGCGGCTGCGCGCTGCGCGCCGGCGGCCTCGGCGTCGCGGGCGCTTAGGGCGGCCAATAGCGGGGCGAGCCACGGCCACTGGGTGTCCGGCATATTCGGACGGGCGCGTCCTGCCATGACTTCAATACGTTGTTGTTCGCCGGCAATCGCCTGTTCCAGCAGGGTGATGGTCGGTTTTGCCTGTGGTTTCAGCGCCAGCCAGCTTTTAAGCTGGATCAGCGCGCGTCCCCAATTCCCCGCCAGGCACAGCAACTGCACAAAGGCCGCGCGCAGATCGGCGTTCGCCGGCTGGCTTTTGATGTCGTTTTCAAGGCGCGTCAGCGTGTCGGCGAGCGACGCGCTCGCCAGTTGTTGATAAAGAGTTTGCATCATGGCTCCTGAGGGGTTACTTCAGCGTGCGGTATGCGCCGGCCGCCGGATCGCGGAGCTGCGGATACAAGGCGTCGACCAGCACAATGGTCAGGCTGGCGCCAGGCTCCAGCCAGGAGGACCAGACTTTGCGCACCTCTTCCAGACGTAAACGCAGGCGTTCGTCGTTGCCGGCCAGATCGTGCGGCACTTCCACCGCCACGGTGCCGTTCGCCTGCCAGCCGTTAAGGTTTGCGGCGTAAGGCAGGATCATCCAGCTTTGCGCCAGGCGTCCGTCGCTTATCACCATACGTTCGTTATTGGCGCTGGTGATGGTCAGTTTTTTGGCGTCGGCTTTTTTGTTAAGTCCAATCACCGGGAAACCCTGTACGAAGGTTATGGCGATTTTCTTTTCGCCGCCGGCGCCCAGCTGAGTGACGTCGTAGCGGCCGTTCAGCCAGACGTCCGTTTCACATTTGTCATCGCCGACGGTCGGAATAAACAGCGCCGGCGCATGGGGGCCCCCTTGCCAGAAGGTGCGCAGATAGCAGCCATCCCGCAGGCTGAATTTCAGCCACGGAGTCTGGTCGGCGGGAGGCGATAGATCTTCGACGCGCACCTGCGGCGGAGTATTCACGGCCTGTTCCACCGGCTCGCTGGGAGGGATAATCGGCGCCCAGTCGTTAATTTTGACGGCATTTCCCTGGGCGATCGATGTGCCGTCGGGTTGGTTAAACCGCCAGTGAATCACGTCAAGCTTGGCGCACTGGCTTTCCAGCAGCGAACCCAGACGGGGCATAAAGGATTCCAGTACGCTGATTTTTTTATCGCCGTTAGCCACAATGCGCAGCGATAGCTCCGCCGTGCACCAGCTTTTCGGCGTGTTGTCTTTGATATTGTCGATCCAGACATCCAGTTTCTGGGAGGTGGACTGAACAATCCGGTAATTTTCTGCCTGAGCGCTGGCGGATATCGCAAGCAGGGCCAAACCCGAAAGCCAAAGTTTCATAAAAATCCTTGTTAGCCTTAATCAATCACGGAGGGGGAGAAACTGCTCGGCGTCAGAAAGCGAATGTAGCAGGGTGGTGTCCTGAGGCTCGCCGATCCAGACGGCCACTGCGCTGTAATTGTCCTGCTTGCCCGGCGTCTGATGCTCATTTTTCAAAAGAACCTGGTTCATCAGCGTCAGCCAATCCTGCGGGGACTTCACCATATGCAACGACTGTTTCATCTGTTCTTCGCTGACGCCATGCCAGAAACCGTCGGTGCAGAGTAAAAACGCGTCGCCGTCTTCGATCGGCACCACGTCGCTGTAGCTGGATTCCCGGCCCTCATCGTCCATACCGAGTGCGAAGTAGAGCAGATTGTCGTTAATGCCATCGGTCTGGTGTCCCGCGTCTTTCATCTGTTGAATCAGGCTGTGGTCGGTGGTGACCTGATAGAGCCAGCCGCGGCGAAACAGATAAAGGCGGCTGTCGCCGGCGTGCACCCAGTAAGCGAGCTGGTAATCCCGATCAATAAACAAGCTGACCAGCGTCGTGCCCATGCGATGATAATCTTTCGCCGTTTTCTGTTCGCTGCGGATGGTATGGTTCGCTTCATTCACGTAGTCGCGAATATGCTGCGCATTCAGGTGATTATCGCCGTCAAACCGTGAAAGGATGGCGTCGCGGGCGAGTTTCGCCGCCACATCGCCTCCCGGTAGTCCGGCGATGCCGTCGCATACCACAAAGCAAGCCGAACGCTCACCGATGGTCTCACCGATCTGATCCTGGTTGCTGGCGCGAGCGCCTTGCCTGGAAAGTGAGGCCGTGTTGATATTCATCGTTATTCAGATCCGCTTTGTGAGTCTTTGTACTGGTTCACTTCCATGTCGTAGGCGTGCAGGAAGGCTTCGCCAAACAAGGTATGGAAATCGTCTTCGATTTCGCCCGCGGTATCATTGTATTGACGAACGAAATAGTCCCACAGCGCCGCTTTGCGGCTGGTGGACAGCGACAGCCGCGAGGTGGCGCCGTCGCGTTTCGCCGCTTCCTCCAGCAGGTCCGGATTAAAGGATTGCAGCATGGCGGCGATAATGGCGCGAATACCGGAAATCATTCCCAACTGGTGCGCCTGAAGGTCGATAAGCGCGTCGCGCACCGATTTTTTCGGCGGCATAAAACCCGGCATACGGGAGCCAAACATCTGCATCAGCACCGTTTTTCCGGAAGGCAGCAGTTTGAAAGGGTTGTTGGCGTCATCCAGCACCATGGTCATATCCGCTTTTACGCCGCGCTTCAGAATAGAGCGCGAGGACAGGAGCGCCACGGTGCCCTGCGAGAACATGCTTAACATCTGGCCGAGTTGATGCATGCTGTCCCGGTCAAACTGCGGGATCGGCTGCATATCGCCCAGCCCCATCCCTTCCAGCAATGCTTCCAGCAGCTCGCCTTGCAGTACATCGCCGCGAACGGATGACGATGCCGCGTGGCTCTGCTCATGACTGGAGTTTACCGGGTCGATGCGCAGGCGGCCCGTGGGCGTCTGGCTGGCGCTGCGTTGTACGGTCTGCGGGGTGGGCAGGGTGATGCTGGCGTAATCCTGTGGCTCCTGCTCCTGACTCCGCGGCGTTTCCTCCTCCGGCTCATCGCTCAATAAGGATGAGTTATCCACCGGGGAGTAGGAGAGGGGCGTATTTTCTTTCACCGGAGCGGGAGTTTCATCCGCCGTTGCCGGCGCTTCGGACCGCGGAACGCTTTGCGGTTCGGGAGCCATTTCCACGTCGTCAGGCTGCGTCAGCGGCAGCGCGCCGCCCAGCAGACCGAGCGGATCCTCGCTATTGATATGGGATTTTCCGCTGCCCGCGCCGGTGAAAAGCGCAAGTGGATCCAGTTCGTTTTCTTCGTCGCTTGCCTGGGGAGAAGATGCATAGCCCGACGGCGTCAGCGTGGTGGGCGTGGCGTCGTTGAAGATGCTGTCGCTCTTAAAGAGTTCTTCATTGTTGAAAAGCTGGTCCGTTTCGACGTGCTTTTTGTCAAACAGCGGCTCTTGCGTATCGAAATGCGCCAGCGGATCTTCCGGGTTGCGCTCCGTTTCCTGAGGCGCGGTAAACGGATTGAGCAGCGGCTCTTCCGGCGGCCTTGTACGAGTACCGGAAATATTGTCGGAAATGGAAAACTCCTGCATCAGGCTATCCCAAATTTCCGCCGGCACGGCGGTGGGGACGTTTTCCGCCGGCGGCGTCTGCGCCGGACGTTGAGCCGCCGAGTTGACGGGAGCCGGACTGGCGTTCAGCGTCAGTTCGCTGACTTGCAGACGATACTCGTCGATGCCGAGGATATCGCCGTCCTGTAGTTCAACCTGACGGCCGCGATCCAGGGGAACGTCGTTCAGCATCATGCGCGTCACATTACCGCGGTTGGTAATACGGCATTCGCCATCGGCGGAGATATGGACAATCGCTTGCAGCCGCGAAATGGCGCGGTCATTATCCGGCAAAACCAGATTATTATCGCTGCCGCGGCCAATAGTTCCCCCCGGCGGGCTAAAATCACAGCTACTCTGCGGTGGCTGATGGCCGGGTTTGGTGGTGATGATTGTGAATCGCATAGCGTATTCCTGCCTGGGTATATGATTAGCGCTCAAACGGCGCGGGTCTCAACGAGGCCCGTGCGGTTTGGGGGCTTTAAGGTAATGAAGCTGTTATTGGAAAACGCTTAGTTAAGCGGTTGAAGCTTATCAAGTTCAATATAACCTTGCGGATTGCCGAGCAGGTCTGGTTTGCCCGCATCATATATTGCCGCCAGGATCCACTTATCGTTTATTGTTTTAATTTTTATTAATGGCGTACCAACCGGGATTTCTGCACTTTTCTTCGCACTAGCTGACGGTGTTTCTTTAAAATAAAGAGAGTCAACACCTTCTTTAACAGAATAAGTTACAACGTATGGGTAAGCTTCACAGCCAGCGCTCTCTTCAAGTTTTTGAATATCGAATTCACGATTCTGCCCTGGTGTGAATGTAATCAGTCTGGCGTTATGATATGTGTGATCGCACTCTTTTGTTACAGAGATATTATCTACGACTAACCCGCCAATACGTTCTATATGACCTTCTTTATATTTAAGAAAGTTATGAGGAATATCTTTGAAGTACTCTTTCAATAAGTTATCTTTTTTCTTCCCTGTGTCCACGTCGAGATTAATTATCTTATCGATGCGTGAGTTTTCGTCTAGTGAAAAATAGCGGAAATATAAAACTGGATTATTTACGGTGGCTGAATCATTCCAGATTGGCAACCAGTATGCTTGTAATATACCGTCGTTTATTTTTTGATTTGCAAAACTTGATGGTGCAATAACAATAAAAAACAAGAGTGAAAGTATTTTTCTGAACATAACGCCTCTTTATTTATTGCAGTTTACGTAACATGATGTAATCATAATGGTAAAGTTTTCAATACCTTCTTGAGAGATAAGTTCTTTTAACTCTTTTAGTTTAACAACACTTCCACCAACGAAGTCATTTCCTTTAGTGCTTCCAATCAAAAGGCAACCATCTGTGTTTCTCGGATAGTTTCCATTATGAATAAGAATATATCGAGATTGTGGTACGTTAGCATTATAAAGTAAAGGAACTGGGTTGTATGGTTTTACAGAAGGAATGTTACTGTTATGCCATTTTATTTTATAGGATCCTTCTGGAATGCGTTGTCTTAAGCCTGAAACGGTTGTGTCTGGCCCAGGTCGCTCAAGAATGTAGCCTTTTGTAGAGCTTCCTGAAATTTCATAAGTGCTTATAGTTGAATTATTTGTTTGCCAGAGCCTTTTTATTAATATTACGTTGTTTGCCATATTCTTTTCCCTATTTATTGATATCCTATAATTAACTGTGTAACCTTTATCAGCGAATCTCTCCCGAGAATTTGAAAAAGAAGTGAATAAATATTGTGGTTTTTCTATATGTTGTATTTTGCTTAATTGTTTTTATTATACAACTTCCTAAGCTCCGCAATATTAGTTGCGCCCAATGAACCAATTTTATCCGTCAATGTCGCATCGATTTCCAGGTTGTTATTTTTATCTATAGTAAAAACAACAGATTCGTTGGCGATGGCATTAGGCGAAGCTGCTTCATATACAACCGCCAGTTTAACCACTGCGCTATCTTTAGCAGAAATGATACCGACAGATTTTGTTTTATTACAAACCTCTGCTTCCCAGTTGCTGAAACCTATTGTTGGTATTAGTTTTATAATCTCTGGCTTATTGACTGACCAACCAACAAAGCAGACATTGTCATCATTTTGATTGAATCCTTTACCGGAAATAAAGTACCCAGCTTCTTGGTTGTTAATGTTTATTTTAAAATTCTGCTCATCAACCGGAGAACCCCCGTTAATGGAGTATTTCAGCGCCTTTTGATATAGTGGTTTCTCAAAAATAGTTGCATTAATTGATTGAAGCGATGTTGAGGCAAAGATAGATGTCGATGTCAACATGAAAAAAGTCGATATTAAAATACGCATGATTTTTTCTTAATGACTATTATCCTTCCTTAACTTAAGGCACAATCCATAATTAATATTCGGGGGCCAAAATTAGCCCCCGATAAAGAGAGCTTAATTTTTTACGCTTCTTTATTTTCCTTGATATTCCAGCCAGCGCTGCTTTCCGCGCCTTTACCGCCGGAAGCGGTCTGCTCCCAGTACTGCTGTTTCACTTTCGCCGCCTGGAAGGCGTAGTTTACGCCGACGGTGTCGCCGTTATCCGCACCGGTGTACTGTACCGAAGTGACCAGAACTTCTTCCAGCGTAATGCGGGTGTACTCCACCTGTTGACCGCCTGATTTGCAGACCGAGAGTTCAACTTTGGTCAGGTGCTTACCGCTGGAGCAGTGTTTCAGGATTGCGGTGGTGGATTTGTCAATCAGTGCATTAACGTGCAGATCGTTAAAATTCACTTTACCGGCGCCGCCGCCGCCGCCCACGCCCATATTTCCCGGTTGGGAAGCGCCCCAGGAGAAAGACGTGATATCAGTCCAGCCAGTGTGATTGGAATCTTTTGATTCACCGGTTACACCGTCAACTTTCAGGAACATATCAATAGCCATAATATCTACTCTTCGTTGTTAGTTACAATATATTGCTTTCGAAAAAGCACTTATATGGCAAACAGGAAAGCATGGGGCTGAATAAAACCGTCCATATTTTACCTCTGCCTCGTGACTGGACAGATGGAATATCTGTCCAATCATCTCAGTCGCTTACCTGTGGGCAAGCGGCTAAAATCGATATGATTATTAAATTTATATCAATGAAATCTATAAAAATTTTTGTATAGGGTTTATTTTAATTCCCAGAACCAGACTTCTTTGCAGTTAAAAAAACAATCAGAGTGACATTGATGCATATTATCACTCAGAGGTTCCAGGAGGTCGATATGTCCGCCTCCATAGTTAGTGATGGCATTGAAGAAGACAACGCCTTTTCTATTTCTCAATGCGCGGGCAGCCTGATTAGCGTCTGTATATAATTCGGCTTTTCCAAAAACATTATCTTTATAAAGTTGGTCCGCTAATAATTTAGCGCCAGGCTCAATTTTTTTCCTTTATAAGGACCTTTTTTAATCGAAATGCGCCCTTGGAAAGAAGTATTGCATTTCAATAATGCCAAGCTCATCCTAACTGCGCAGGTGTTTTGATAACTTTGGTTTTCTTTGATTAATTCTGTATAGTCATAACCTATTTCTGCATATATATCTTTAGAAGCAACAAAACTAGGGTTCTCACCTCGGGATGAATAGTGATGTTTTTTTAATTGTTCATATAATGGTTTCATCACTTTCTCCTTTCTTTGCATGAATTATTCTGTATTAAAGCCTCTTCTATCAGGTGAGCAGCTCTTTCCTGTAATCTTTCAGCAGGTAATTTCTTAAAATATGAAAATACAATTTCGCTTAAAGTGAGTGATTTCAAAACATTATAACTACACCAGGATTTTCCTTCTGTTGCATCGAAAACACCTAATAGATACATATCAGCTTGTTGTCTTGCCTGGTTATCATTTTGAGCAGTCCATGCACGTAGAAGGTCCCTGCCGCTAAGATTTACGTCGTTACGAGAAATCTGTCCCTCTATGAGTGCAGGATCGCGTATTTCTTGGCCTGCTGAAGCCAGTGGCGATATCACTAGCATCGAACTGAAAACCGCTGACAGTAAAAAATGATTTTTATTTACCATATAAATATCTCTTTATGTAAATGCCTTCATTCACGGTAGGGTGGATATAGGTGCTCATTTCCAAAAATAGAAAACCGTATGGTTATTTAATTTTTTTTCTTAATTACACAGGAACCGATAGTTCTTCTCATCGCTTCCCTTGTCTTTACATATCAATATTCTATTCAATGTCTTTTGGCTCACGCTAAACCGTACGCCGTCAAAAAGCAGTCCTTGTCCCTGAGTTCCACATTGTATATCCGACGAAAGATTCCAAATTTCCCGTTCATCGGCCGACACTGGATTACCGAGAACAATAAATGCTGCTTCTACGTTTACATCAGGATAACGATAGCTCTGGGGATCAGAATCCCCATTGCGCAAAAAGTAGCAAGGAGCAGTCAGGGCAAGAGGATGCAACTTTTTCTGATCCGAAGATGAAACTTCTAGCTGACACTTCTGCTGATTCTGTGTCAGGGTTATTTTATGGCCTTTAAAGGTAAAGCTATCTGTGACGGCAGGCTCCGCATAGCTCTGGTGGCTGATAAACAGCAGCGAGAAAACGGCGAGGATATATTTTTTCATCGTCATTATAGCAACTCCCAGAACCAGACTTCTTTTCCTAAAGTCTGCATAAATTTAAAAATCTTTATTATTTATTATCTTGATACCAGGTATGGTCAGGGTTGCCGTCAATAACCTCGCGAGATAACTTGTCCAGTTCCGGGCTGTGATAGAGTCGCAGGCAATTTAACGTGACGCCTTGGGTATCCGGGCCCACCTCGCGGTGTGACGGATTATAGGTCGACTTGAATTTATCGATAAGCGCATTAACTTTCCGATCGCCGTTTTCAATATCAAAAGGCATCCATTCTCTCATGGCATTTGCTGTTCTGGCCGCATCCAGAGAAAAGAGAGTGTCTTCTGTCGATACCTGTGCAATACACCGGGCTAAAGCCAGTTCTTTAACCACCTGGTGATAAGGCATTTTTTTTATAAAATCAACAGGGTCAAACAATGTTTTATCGGAAGCGTGAACGATGGCCACTAACAGTATTGAACACAATGTAAATATAATGGGTCGTTTCATGACAACTCCCAAAACTGGTTTTTGGATCCTGGCTGAATGAAAAGTGTGGGCAGGTATAAAACACACCAGCATATGTTTTGCTCATGGGCAATTTTCTATATTGTAATTGGTTTTTTTATTTATTGACCATCCATGATATGGGCCAATGCCTCAAGGCGATTTTGCATGGCTGTTTTCAGACAGGCTTTATCCTTACCGCATACATTACGTTCCCGTAACCAGCTCTTTTGTTCCTGAGTGATTTGCTGTTGTAAACCGCTATTACCCACTTCGCCGGCTTGTTGACGGAAAAAATCGAAGGAACGTTTCACGCTGACATCATAAGAAGCAAGCTCTCGATCGCCGCAAATTGCTTTTTCGGTCTCATTGCTTGCTTTGGCACAGTCAAAAGAAGGGGCAGGCGCGGTTTTGGCATCCACCGGTTGAAGCGTTAAAATGATGCCATCGCTCCAGTTAAGCCGTATCTTGTGCTGTGAAAGCGCGAGCAAGGCATTACCGCTGGCATCGCCGCCAGAAGAGAAGTTACCGGCTGCACAGCGGGTAGTGAATACGGTGACTTTTTCATTGCCTGGTGAGTTCAGATTATAACTTTTTGCGTTTGCACCGTCTGTATCACCTTCGGTTTTAGCAACCCAGGTATCTAATGTCATGGGCTCACTTTTGAAATCCGGCAACGGGCAATGAACACAGCCCGGAAAATTTGCTGAGATCGACTCTGGGGCAATGGTTATTTCGCGTCCAACCAGGCGGTCATCGTTATATTGATAATTAAGCGTACGTTGGCTTTCCGTATTGATTGAAGCTTCTGTCACCTGCCATATTCCGAAAAGTTGATTTTGCTCATCCGCAAATACGGTTGTTGATAAAAAGATAGCAGTGAAAAATATACTTGATTTTTTCAATTTATTTAAAGCCATCGATTAATTATGCTCCATAAATTCCATTCAGATAGAGGTTAACTTCATAATTTCGACGATTAACCAATCCTGTCATGACAGTCCCCCGGCTCGTAATTGCTCGTTTTATTTCTGTCATTGCATCAGAGATCTGACCCTGATTGATAAAATCACAAACATTTGAGAAGCGCCCGTCAGGATTCTTGGTATCTATTTTCTTTCTAGAATAATTGGAGGGTGATCCATTAAAAATACATCTTACTCGATAATCCCATGATCTTTTGAAATGATTTTATCATCTTCCATTATGATGTAGTTCCATTTATTCAATTGATGATTATCGCTTAATAACGTGTAAATATAGTTTTTATTTTTGAAGGTGTAACCTCTAAAGTCGCAAGTTCCAGGGCAATTTATATTTACTGTTTCTCCTTTTAATTCTATTGATTGTTTTGTTTTGATACTTTTTGAAATCAATGTAACATTTTTACAAGAAATATTACCCTCTTCGCAATGCGAAGTTATTTCGGCAATATATTTACTTCCTTTAAATGTTTCCGTTGTTTCTGAATAAGATGATAAAGGAAATATCGCACTAAAAATTGTTAGTAGTAAAATTTTTCTCATAATTTCACATAAACTCCTTTATGGAAAACATTTAATTCTGACATTCGTCTGTTTAATAATCCTTGCATTACTTTTCCTTGGCTCTTTATCCACATTTTCCATGCAGTATCAAGATCTTCATTACTCAATCCATTTATTACTTTTAGCATCGTTGAGCCAGGGAAACCGCTTTTAGGGCTATCGACACCGACATTATATGAAAAAATAACTAAAGCGTCGAACTCATTTTGTGTAAGATTGACCTTTACATATTTTTTTACGGCATCTTCGAACTTTACTAATGTTGTTATGAAAAGTGTTTCTGCTTGAGTTTCTGTTATCCCATCCTTAAATTTATCGAACTCGGAATGACTTGATATAAGATATCCATAGCCTATAGTCGCTCCTGCAACATAATTTGTGATAGTTTTTCCTGTTTGGTCATCATAAGGCTTTAGTCGTAATTCTTCATATTGTTTTAACAATAAAATACCTTGGCGACTAAAGCTCATTACGGATGGGTTGTATTTTAAACCACCAATATCACCGACATTGTTTACTGATGAAAGAGGAGGGGGTGTCGTGGCGCTATTCCCTTTTGAAAAATTTCCCTGTTGTAAATATTTTATTGTCTTTCCATTCGTATCAACTTTAGCATCTGGGGATGATAAAAAATGGCGTTGAAATAATCTTATGGCTTTGATGGTGTTATACCCACAAATCCCATCTATCCTTAGTTTATATCCTTTTTTAATGAGTAATTCCTGAACAACTTTGACATCGTCAAAATTATTCACACCGTGCATGCCAACAGAGTATTTTATATCCATAATATATTTTTTCATCCGGACCATATTTTATTCATATCCCAGTACTGATAGGACTGGAAAACAGAGCCGTACTCATACGGCTCCGTAACCTTTACATTACGCCTCTTTCGTCTTTAACGATGGCAGCTTTGAAACCAGCCGCAGAGAGACGGTTAGTCCTTCCAACTGGTAGTGCGGACGCAGGAAGAACTTGGCGGTGTAGTAACCCGGGTTGTCCTCGATCTCCTGCACCTGCACTTCGGCGGCGGCCAGCGGTTTGCGGGATTTGGTTTCCTGAGACGAGTTGGCCGGGTCGCCGTCGACGTAGTTCATTACCCAGTCATTTAGCCAGCGCTCCATTTCATCACGCTCACGGAACGAGCCAATCTTGTCGCGCACGATGCATTTGAGGTAGTGCGCAAAGCGGCAGCAGGCGAACAAGTAGGGCAGGCGAGCCGCCAGACGCGCGTTGGCCGTGGCGTCGGCGTCGTGGTATTCCGCCGGTTTCTGCAGCGACTGGGCGCCGATAAAGGCGGCAAAGTCCGAGTTTTTGCGGTGTACCAGCGGCATAAAGCCGTTTTTCGCCAGTTCCGCTTCGCGGCGATCGCTGATGGCGATTTCAGTCGGACATTTCATGTCCACGCCGCCGTCGTCGCTCGGGAAGGTGTGGCAGGGCAGATTTTCCACCGAACCGCCTGATTCGACGCCGCGGATGGAGGTGCACCAGCCGAATTCTTTAAATGAGCGGTTGATGTTGGCGGCCATCGCGTAGGCGGCGTTGGTCCAGGTGTAGTTGCCGTGGTTGGCGCCGTCGGTTTCTTCTTCAAAATCGAAGCTGTCGACGGGGTTGGTGCGCACGCCGTACGGCAGGCGCGCCAGGAAACGCGGCATCACCAGGCCCAGATAGCGCGCGTCTTCAGACTCGCGCAGGCTGCGCCAGGCGGCGTATTCGGTGTTCTGGAAAATTTTGGTCAGATCGCGCGGATTGGCCAGCTCCTGCCAGGATTCCATCTGCATGATGCTTGGAGCGGTACCGGCAATAAACGGGCAGTGGCTGGCGGAACCAATACGCGCCATTTCACCCAGCAACTCCACGTCCTGCGGGCTGTGGTCGAAGTAGTAATCGCCCACCAGGCAGCCGAACGGCTCGCCGCCGAACTGGCCGTATTCCTCTTCGTAGATTTTTTTGAAGATCGGGCTTTGATCCCAGCCTACGCCCTTGTGGCGTTTCAAGGTGCGGCCCAGTTCCTGCTTGGAGATGCTCATAAAGCGAATTTTTAACATCTCGTCGGTTTCAGTATTACTGACCAGGTAGTTCAGCCCGCGCCAGGCGCTTTCCAGCTTCTGGAACTCTTCGTGGTGAATAATCTGGTTAACCTGCTGGGAAAGTTTCTCGTCCAGGCCGGCGATCAGATTTTGAATGGTGCGATAGATATCGGAAGAGACGGTCACCGTATTTTCCAGCGCCTGCTGGGCCAGCGTTTTCACCGCGCTTTCCACCGCCGAACGCGCCTGATCGGTCTTCGGCCGGAACTCTTTATTAAGCAGTGCGCTGAATTCGTCTTCACTGAACGTCTTCTGCGATTGCTGTGTCTGCTGTTGGGAAGGATTGCTCATCGATTACTCCTCGTTACCTTTTTCCGCGTTATCACCCTTGGGCAACTGGCTCAGCGCCTTGAGCAGCGTCGGGTCCTGAAGCACTTTGGCAATCAGTTCTTCCGCGCCGTTTTTGCCATCCATATAGGTCAGTAGGTTGGAAAGCTGAGTGCGAGCTTCGAGCAGTTTGTTAAGCGGTTCGACTTTGCGCGCTATGGCATCGGGCTGGAAATCCTCCATGCTTTCAAACGTCAGTTCGACGTTAATCTTGCCTTCGTCGGTCAGCGTATTATCGACCTGGTAGGCAACGCGGGGTTTCAGCGCTTTCATGCGCTCGTCAAAGTTATCAATGTCGATTTCAAGGAACTTGCGTTCATCAATCGACGGCAGCGGGTCGACGGGTTTTCCTGCCAGATCGGCCAGCACCCCCATGACAAACGGAAGCTGAATTTTGCGTTCCGCGCCGTAAATCTCTACGTCGTACTCAATCTGTACGCGTGGCGCGCGATTTCGGGCGATAAATTTTTGCCCACTGGATTTATTGGTTGGCATGATATTCTCCATCGGATATGCGCGTTGAAAGTCTGGCTGCAGGCGTCAACGCCCACTACCGTTACGGGCGGACACGGCTATTCGCGGCGTCCGAAGATATTTTCCAGTTGATTGACGCCGTCCGGCGCCAGATCGCGAATAATGTCCATAAAATTCATTTCAATCAGCCGCTGCACGCGTTCGATCATCTGCGGGGCAGGGTGGCTGGGCTCGTGCAGGACAAAGTACTGCTTCACTTTCTCCAGCATCAACTGCGCATCCTCACGGGAGCGAACCTGTGCGGAACGCCAGTCTCCTTCCCCGCGCGGGGCGGAAACGGTCGGTGCGGGTACGGTTTCCTGTTTCATCTCCGGCTCCCTTGTGGGGATTAAGGTTGAAAGATCGGTGCTCTGACAGGACTCGGCGATAGTGCTGACCAGTTTCCGCAACTGTTCCATCTCCGGTACGCCGCTCTCGCCCAGATGCTCGACGAGTATTTCGCCGATGGTTTTAAGCCGCTCATTGATCAGTTGGATGGCTTCGATGCCCGACTGGTTGCTGCTGGCCAGCTCGTCCAACAGTCGCGCCCGGCCCCCGGGGTAGTCCGGGCATTCGGTTTTGCTGCCGTCGAGCAATGCCTGGGCGTCACGCAGGGTGATTTCATCCGCGGCGTTGCGCAGCAGTTTGGCCTGGCGCAGCGTGGCCGTCAGCGTCGATTTATCGCCAAGCGCCGCCAGCGCATTGATACGGTAAAAGGGATCGCGCGCGCCATACTCTTCCAACTGCGGATAGAGCGGTTCCCAGTAGAGTAACAACGCCTGCTGGATAAGCAGCAGGCCGTCGGCGTAACCGGGCAGGCCGCGGCGTTTGGTCCAGGCATGGGTCAGTGCGAGCATGACCCGCAAATCTTTGGTACGGGCGAGCAGGGAGGCGGCGAGTTTCTCGACTTTGGTCCAGTCGGCGGGTTCCGCCGGGATTATCGTCTCGCCGAATTGCTGCTCGGCTTTGCCCTGGCTTGCCTGCTCCATCGCCTGAAAGTCGGCATCGTATTCAAGGTTTTCCCCACACGGCTTTTCCGCTGTCACCGGGGTGAGAAAGGTTTCAATATCCATTCGCTCTCCTGCGATTTATTCAAACATCGGCGGATAGAGTCCGTGTCGACCGGGACGTGCGCCGCCGGCGGGGTCGAACAACAGCGAAAACAGCTGTCCGGTGAAGTTGCCGCTGTGGACGTGGGTATAGAGCGGATAGCCGTCGCTGCGGTTGGTCCACCAGAAACTGGTCTGGCGCTGCGGGTCAAAACAGTCGCTGGCCTGGCACCAGCTTAGATTGGCGGGAGCATCCTCATAGCCGATAACCTCCAGAATTTCTGAACGAGACTCCTGCGCGGGTACGGTCGGCGCCGGGATGGCGAGCAACGTCTGGTCAAGCTGCTCGGCCGAATAGCCATTGTGCACGGCGTGGTGGAGCGTGCGTCCCAGTTGCTGATACCAATCGCCAGCCATTGCCAGCAGTCGGGGCGACCATTCCGCGGGATTAAAAGCGCACAGCGCGCACACCGGATACTGACGGCCTACGCTGTCGCGTCCGGGCAGCAGGCAGCCTATCTGTACCTGCTGGCTGCCGAGCATCGGCGGCACCACGAAATTCCACACCGGCGCGTTGCCGAACTGGCGACTGCCGGCAGCGCGCTCTTCGTCTGTTCGCCAGTTCAGCAGCCCTACCTGAAACCAGTGCGACCACTGGCGCAGCAGCGCATCGGGGAACCGGCGCTGTAAAAAGTCGCCGGCACTGGGCAATTTTCCGTACCAGCTAATCACAGGGTAGTTACTCATAGTCCGTTCCTTGCGGTTATGGGCATACGAAGCCGGGAAGCTGGAAAGGATTGCGGATGCTGTTCGGTACAAATTCCAGCGTTACCTGATGTCCGTCAACCGTGAAAGTGGCCTGACGGCTGAGATTGCCGCCGGGCGTGATGCGAGCGCGGTCGAAAAAACGGTTCAGCGCCCAGGAACCGTTGGTTACCAGCGTTGAGGTCGTTCCGTTGGTCAGCCCCAACTGCATCCGCACCTGGTTGGTTCCGCCCGGACCGGGCCAGCTTACCAACTGAACGGCCTGCGGGCCGTGGCTGTAACGCAGCTGTTGGCCATCCACGTCCAGCGTCAGATTAAGAATGGTGTTATCCATCCGCACGGTGCGCACGGTGACTCGATAGGATGGCGTGGCCGTACCGTTGGCGAAAAAGGCGTCGCGTATGGATTGCGCCTGCTGGAATGGGCGCAGCAGGCCTTCGCTGCCGGGCAGGGTTTTGCCATCGATGCCCGGCGTAAAGCGCCAGCGCTGCTGGGTGGTATCGACCTTGTTGGTCAGGTTGTCGCGAAAAAAGGTGTCCATCAGTCCGGTTCCCGGCGCAAACATGCGCGCCAGATCGTCCGGGGTTACGTCATTGCTGGCTGAACGAACCAGCGGGTAGCGCCCGGCAATGGCCTGACGGCAGAAGCTGCCTACCTCGACGCTGATGCGTTTGCGGATGTTTTCAAGGTCCCGGCGCTGAGTATCGCTGCTTGCACCGACCGCCATGCTGCTGAACATCCCCTGCAACTCTTTTGGCAGACGACCCGCGCTGGCCTGTAGACGGCTGATGGCGTCATTCCCCGGCGCGGTCATGCCGCTGTTGGCCGCGTCCTGGACGGCGGTTAGATAGCGGTAAAGATCGTCGACCTGCCTGAGAAAATCGTCGAATACGATGGTTTTGCTGCCTTTCTCCAGCGGCTTCGCCAGTTCAATGATCGGGGTATAGTGATCGGTGACCAGCTGTTCCGGCGTTTGCGCGCCGGCAGTGGCTATCGGCGCGTTGTCATTATTGCCGAACAGCGTTTCCAGAGTACGCGTGCTGCTATTGCCGTTTTGCAGGGACGGTTCCTGTTCCTCCTCATTTTCCGTGGTACGGGCGATGATCAACACCTTGCCGAGGTTGATGACCAACTTGCGCAGCGGCGAGTTACTGCTGGAGATTAGCCGTATGGTATTGATGCGCTGCGCGAGGTCGGCACTGTTGTTAAGCTGAATATCGGCAAGGAAACCGTCCCAGTTGGCGATGAAATCCCGCATATATAGCTGGCGCACGGCGTTGTCGGTCTGCTGCTTGTCTTCCTGCGGCGCGTTCATGCCCAGTACCCAGACGTCGTCCTTATGTAAAGCGTCGGCGACGCCGTCAATCCGGCCGTTAAAGCTGTTCCAGTAGCCATCGGGCGTATACAGGCCCGGCACGCCGTCGCTGATGGATTTGCCGCTTTTGCGGGAAAACGCCAATTCGCTTTGCGGGCCGACGAGGGTTGTCAAAGAGACCGGCTGTAGGCTTTCGTCATGTTCCAGCAATCGCTTCAGGCGGCCGTATACGCGAGTCGACAGCGGGTTCTGCTTGATAAGCGCCTGGTGACGGCCGATCAACGCCTCTTCTTTGGCATAAGGCGATGACTGAATCTGCGGCTCCAGCAGTTGCGCCAGGTGCCGCTCCAGCTGGCTAAGCTGCGCCTGGGTCACATTCTGCGGCAGATTGCGCCGCAGATTCAGCATTACCCAGGAATGCAGGAATTTGCCGTCATAATGTTTAGGTTGGTAAAGCATTTGGTAGGCTTTGAGCGCTTCGTAGCTGTATTCCGCGTCGCTGCCGTTGTCGTTGCGCAACCAGGTGGTGATGCGTTGGGTTACCGCCGGCAGCAGTAACTGCTGTAGAGATTTTTGGTACAGAGCCTGTGACGCATTGCTGATGTCATCGCCGCGATACAATCCCATACGGCGAGTCAGCGGAGGATCGTTGACGTCGAACGCCGCGCTGGCCGGAAGATTGGCGAGGCTGTTGAGAAGCGGCAGCAAATCGAACAGATCCTGTTGACTATGTCCCTGAAGCGTTTTGCTCTGCTGCGCTACGCCCGGAATTTTTGCCTGAACCTCGTCAAGATAGCTATTGTTCCGGCCGTAACTGATCAGCCACAGGGTGCCGAACACGACCAGCAGCGTCAGAAGCGCCGCGTAGCCGGACCAGATGATCGCGTGGCTGCGCAGCTCCCACCAGCGGTTTTGCCCCGCAATGCCGGCCTCCCGGAAGATGACGTTTTGCAGCAGGTCCTTGATAAAGAAGCTCTGCCCCTTGCCGGCGGGAATGGGCGCTTCTTTGCTGACGGAATCCCAGCTGTCGCCATCCGCATTGTTTACCGGCAGTGAAAGGGCGCGATTGAGTTCTCCCATCACCCGGTCAAACGGCAGCCCCTCCTGGGTTCCGCTTGCCAGATAGATCCCGCGTGGCGAGAATTCGGTTTCAAAATTGGAACGGGCAAAGACGGTGCTCAGGTAATCCGCGAGCAGCGGGCGCAGAGCGGCGAACTCCTGCGGGAAGAGGAAACTCTCGGCGCGCGTTTTGGTATCCCGCTCTTGCAGCAGGGTATCCGGCAGGCCGGCGTCCAGGCGCTGTTGCAGCAGAGTGAACTCCTGCATAAATGCGCCCATAAGATCAAAATCGGCCTGCTTTGAGCGCTCCCACGGGAAAGTAAAGCCCCAGATTTGGTCACGCTGCGTTTTATCAAAGCTCGCGAAATAAGAACGGAAACCTTTTAGTAGATCCGCTTTGGTGACCAGTACGTAAACCGGGAAACGAATACCCAGCTGTTCGTGCAGCTCCTGTAGACGCTGGCGCAGGTTTACCGCCTGCTGCCGGGAGGCTTCCGGCGTTTGGGTGAGCAGATCGGAAACGCTTATGGTGATAATGACGCCGTTAATCGGCTGGCGGCGGCGGTATTTGCGCAGCAGTTCGATAAAACGCAGCCATTCGCCGGCATCCTGAGTTTGTTCGCTTTCCTGAGTGGTGTAACGCCCCGCGGTATCCAGTAATACCGCTTCGTTGGTGAACCACCAGTCGCAGTTGCGCGTACCGCCTATTCCGCGCAGCGCGGTTTTGCCGAAACGGTCCGCCAGCGGGAACTGCAAGCCGGAATTCATCAGCGCGGTGGTTTTACCGGAGCCCGGCGCGCCGATAATCACATACCAGGGCAATTGATAGAGATACTGATTGCTGAAGCGCTGAGTCCACTGGGCGCCGCGCTGCGACGAGCCGTTGAAGTGCGCTTTTTTCAGGATCTCCGCCGCCTCGTCAAAGCGTTCGGCCAGGATCTGATCGGCATTATTAAGCGGCGCGCCGTCGCCTTTCGACTGCTCTGGCTGTGCGGCGTTGAGGTTATCCATCAGACGGCGGTTGAGCCAGGCTCTGTAGATACGCGGCACGAGGTGGGCGTGAATCCAGATGAGAAAAATCACCAGGACGCCGATAATGCGGTTCTGCACGGATTCCAGCGGGCGGATATCGGCGATGGAAAACAGCGGGCCAATCATCCAGATTACCGCGGCTAGCGCCGTGGCGCCCAGAAAGCCCCAGAGGATACGGTTAGTCAGTATTGAAACGAGAATATTCAGCATCCTTAATTTCCTTGCGCCAATCCGTTCAGCTCGGCCTGAATGTTTTCAGTCGATACCAGCAGGGTGATTTCCACTCGGCGGTTACGGGCGCGGTTTTCAGCGCTATCGTTCGGGGCGACGGGGTTCATCTCGCCGCGACCCTCGGCTTTTACCCGCTCGGGGCGCGCAAGGTGCTTTTGCAGCATTTTCAGCACCGACTCGGCGCGGGAAAGGGACAATTCGTAGTTTGAAGCGAAACGCGCGCTGCGGATAGGCACGTTATCGCTATAGCCCACCACCAGGATTTTGCCGCTGACGTTATTCATCGCCTGGGCGATGCGATCGATTACCGGTTCGTAGCGATCGCGCACCACGGTGGACGCCGAGGCGAAGAGCCCGTCGCCTTTCAGAATAACCACGCTGCGATCCGGCTCGTCGCGCACCGCCACCAGCCCCGCATCAATTTCCGGGCGCAGAAAACCGCGCAGATTCAGTACGGCGGGCAACTGCTCCACGGGTCGTTGAATATTCACTTCCGGAAGCGTTGTCTGATAAATATTCGCCAGCACCGGACTGGTTTTATCGCTCAGACGCCAGTTAAGGCTGATGTAGAACAGACAGCCCAGAAACCCGACCAGCGCGACGCAGGCCCAGAGCGGTACCACCGGCCTCCATAGCTTACGTATTACCGGCTGATCTTCCGGGTGCGGCGAAAGGCGCGGGGGGTAGGTGCCGCGCACGCCGCGAATCATCTGCCACAGGCGCTGTTTAATGGTTTCCAACTGGGTGCGTCCGTTATCCATTACGCGGTAACGGCCTTCAAAACCAAGGAGCAGACAATAGTTGATAAGCTCCAGCAGCACGATGTGCTCACGCGGATTCTGCGAAAGGCGAGCCAGCAACTGGAAGAATTTTTCCCCGCCCCAGGTTTCATTGTGGAAGGTCACCAGCAGGCCGCTGCCGGACCAGACGCCGCGGCTGCCCCACGGCGTAAGCGCCGCCGCTTCATCCAGCGCGGTACACAGGCAATAGCGCGCGCCGATGATGACTTCATAAGGAAGCTCAGTCTGTTGGCAGCGCACCTCGAAGCGGCGGATTTCGTCGATCAATCGCTGGCGCAGCCCGGACTGGTCGTCGTGCGAAACAGAGTGGCGAATCTGATGGATAGCATTAAGCAGTGGGTTGGCGGCGGCAACCAGAGGGTTGCCGCCGCTCGCGCCGGAAAGAATAGTATTGCCGCCAGTGGCTTGTCGTTCCTGCATAGTGAGCTCTCGTTGTCGTTATTCTGATGGGCTGCGGATGGCCCAGAACTCCATATCCAGTCCGGGAAATTCACCGGCGAGATGTAGCGCGAACGCGCCGGATTTTTCCATCTCCTTCCAGAGCTCACCGCCTTTTTCCAGTTCAAAATAGCTGTAACCGGCATGCCATGGGATTTGCGGGGGAGCTATCGGCATGGCGCGCAGCACCATGCCCGGTAACTGAAGCTGTACCAGATCGCGAATTTTGGTGACCGGGGCGATTTTCATTTGTGCCGGGAAATGAGTTTGCAGCATTTCACCCGGCACGCTGGCTTTGGCCGCCAGCACGAATCCAAACTCCCGCGCCATGCTGCTTTCCGGCAGCGTCGCGATGTTGAGCCCATGGGAACGTTCGGTGAGCGGGAGTTGGATGGCGCTTTCTTCCATTACCTGCGACAGCCCCTGACGCAGCACCAGCATCAGTTTGCCGAAGCAGACGGCCAGATTGTCATGATCGTAGACCGGCAGGGAGGCGTCTGGCATACGCTGGGGCAGCCAGGTAGTCAGCTCCGTGGCAAGGGGCAGCCAATCGCGCCACAGCGATTCCGGATGAAGCAGGGGCAGCGAACGCAGATGCGTGATATGACCTATATGGTGATTGATTAAGGCCAGCAGCATGAACTCAACCATTTCGGAGGTATTAAAACGCCCCGGCTGGCGCAAACGCTGGCTCATCTGCTGGCTGCGCTGCTGTAGCAACCCCTGCATATCATTGAGCAGACTATAGATCTGCACGCTGTTGACGGCGTTGAGCATGGGGGGAATGTAGCTGGTATCCAGACGTATCTGGTTGTCGTTGCGCTTTTCAATCACCTCGGCCACGCCGATGGCGGTCCACTCGGCGGTGAGTTCGTTTTCCAGCATCAGTTTCAAACGCAGCCTGCCGAACTGTAACGCCGCCGCGCCTATGGAGATGGCGTTGTCGTCATCCACCTCTTCTTCAAAAGCAATATAGCGGGCAAGAGAATCAGCCGATTCGCTAAAAATCACCTCTTCACGTCCGTCACGCCGGGCGGGCAGCGCAAGCACCACCCGTGCGTTGGTCAGGTTATCCGGAATTTCCAGGGGCGCCGGCCCGTACCGCGCATCGCGAAAGGAAAACGGGGTGCCATCCGGCAGCAAACCGCTGGCATAACTCAGCGCAATACATCCCTGACGCAACATCGCCTCGTCAAATTCCAGATCGAGAAATCCCCACAGGTAGGAGCGCTGTAAATTTCCCCATTCACGGATGTGGCTTTGCAGGAAGCTTTCCGTTCTCTGGAAATGATGAGGGCGCAGAAACATCCCTTCGCTCCAGACCACTTTTTCTGCTTTATTCATACTGATTTCCTGTTGGAACTTCCATTACTCGTTGACGACGCGAATCCCATTAATATCAAGAAAAACGCTGGCTTTGAGTTCGTCAGACGACCATTTCCAGAACTTATAGAAGCTGTCTTTGTTGGCGGCGGGAAGAGGAAGCGAGATTCGCCACTTTTTGCCATCCAGCACCTGGTATTCCGCCATGATGCCAATGTAGCGCGCATCCGTAGGGGTTTGACCGGTCGGCGTCCTGTTGAGCTGTCCTGGCATCAGGAAAAATTCGTCAACGTTAAGCAGGTTGGCGCCGAGAACTGCCTGGGCATTATTTTGCAGCGAGTAGAAATCCGCCGACATAAAGTCGGCGTCGGATTTCAATAACAGAACTCTGACCTTTAGCGGCGCGGCGTCATTAATGTCCGGATGCGCATAAAAGTTCAGAATGTAACTGGAAGGCTCGCTGCGTGAAGACGAAACACAACCGCTCAGCAGGGTGAGAGCGGCTATGAAAAACACCAGTAGAGACTGGTATAAAACCGATTTTTTTTTCATGTTGTGTTGTTAGGTTGACGCGAGATTAGTCGATAATCCAGGTTCCGCTGTTGGTATTGCGGCAGGCTTTGCCGCTGCCATCCACCGACACGCAGGTTGGTTTCTGCGCTTGACGCCGTGGTTTACGCAGCCGGTCTTTTTTCAGCGTCTCTTCATACAGTTCGCTTTTTACCGCAGCGCGCAGCGGAACATAACCAATCAGTTCCTCCTGGCCCTGTTCGGCGATCGCCAGCCAGGCGTTTTCCACCTGTCCAAGTACGTTGTAGGTATGGGTGTTTTCGAGATGGCGAACCACCTTGCCGCTGAAGTCGGGACGGCTCATGACCGACGCGGCGTAAAGAGCCCGGTATTCCTGGTTAATAGGTTGGAATTCTTGAGGTGGAACAATGGCATGACGATGCACTAACGTGACGCCATTGACTTCATTGGTCACGATGGTGTCATCAGTTAATGCGGGGGGCGGGGGGGCTTTGCAGTTGGCAAGGCCAAAGGCAGAGAGTAGAACTAATACGATTCGCATATTCATCATGACTTTCCTTTGCAAATAGTTTGTACGTACGAAACAAATTTCTGAGTGCTTACTGAACGATATTATTGAATAACTCGTTTAATAGCTGTATTCCCGAACAGCTATTTTTATTAAGACATAGCTACCGCACGGACTTTACGCAGAGTAAAGCCAGGTCTGCTATTTGAGGTTGTCAGAACTTGATGGCGTGATTCTACATAGACTGGCCGATAATTCAATATTGTTCTCGTTACATAAAAAGGCGTTAATTATATGAAATGCTCACCAAACGATGAGTTTTTCAGCGTTATTCATAACACAAGTAAAATTCAGTATTGGTTTTTATTATGTATCCAGGATGTTAACTTTATGATTATGCGTAAATTTTATCTTTTGTTTTCCATTTCTTAACGCCAATTGTTTTTGTCTATGATTTCAGCACCATAGAGATTGAGATTAATCTTAAAATGATGGCGGCATAGCAAGATAGCGCCGGGTTCATCCTGTTGTTTATTGTCTTACATTCAACATGTTGACTCCATTAAGCTATTGTATTCGCATTCGAGGCGCGGTTACATATCTTAGGGAAAGTTTCTGAATTTTTTTGTTAAGGCATTAATACGATTATGCGGAGTGTGGCCGTACCAAGGGTGCCCGCTTTATTTATGGAAAATCTCGACGATGCTTGCAAGGGCTGAAATTCTTTGGTCCGATCGGTTAGGGATAAGATAATTAGCATGGTAATGATATCACTTTTAATGATTTCTATTAGGAACAAAATTACCCAACCACCTGTATTTTTCTATCTCAGCTACCTTCTAAATTTGAGAGTTTAAATAAATCCTAATATTTTAACTAAATTAACCGGCGGTACGCCGTAATTAATTTGCGATTTAAGGTGAGTTATTTGAATCAACTATTAAAGTGGAAATAGTAAGTGTGATAAATAATTCTATATTAATAATTACCATTGTACCTATTGGGGTTCAGGTTG
This sequence comes from Brenneria corticis, assembly GCF_003115855.1. GTDB lineage: Bacteria > Pseudomonadota > Gammaproteobacteria > Enterobacterales > Enterobacteriaceae > Brenneria > Brenneria corticis. The sequence goes on along the minus strand of NZ_KZ819102.1, from coordinate 4,314 downwards.
TGTGGATAAACTAGCGTTGTAAACCGGGTAGCGGTTATTTTTCGGCGTAGGGCTAACGGCGGTGTTTTCGCTGCACCGGATACGGCGGCAACTGGCGAAGTTCTGCAACGAGCAAATCAACGAGTGGCAGGATCGGCCAGGGCCGCCTGTTTATTGCATCGCATCCGCGGCAGGTATCCTGCCGCGGCTGTGCCGGTGGCGGCTGCGGATAAAAACCGCTGGGGCCGTTATTGCGCCGTAACAATGATGCGGCGATAGGCGGTTAGCGCAGGGTCGCCATCGTCGGTAACCGCCAGGATGATGTGCTCCGTGCCCTTATTTTTAACCTGAACTTTTATCGTCTCGCTGCCATCATCTTCTAACGACAGCACCAGCGGTTTTTGCAGGAAATCTTCCCCCGGTTTCCCGACGATCTGGTCCATCGCGACCATTTGGGAAATGGCGGAGCTGGCTTCCGGGTAATGGATCCAGCTATAGCTGAGCTTATCCCCATCCGGATCGTGGGAGCCCTTGGCGCTAAGCGTGACGGTTTCCCCAACGCGGGCGGCGATCTTGAGCACATCTTTCCCGGCTTCGCCATTCACCACGGCCAGTGGATTGTGATTGGCGGAAGCGTAGTCCTTAATGCTCCAGTCCATTCTGGCGGCAAAATCATGCTGAAATGCCGTACGCCAGCGCCAGATTGTCGCCTGATGGGAGGTATATTTCTGGCCGTCGCTGCCAGTGACCGTATCCGCCGCGTTTGGGTTGCCGGGGTAGAAATCGCCGCCGTTGCTCCAGATAGGGCGGGTTTCATTTTGCGGCTGTCGCACGATGTAACGGCCGCCCCAGCCACCCCAGCCGGGGTTCCTGTCACTGTTCAAACCGTTGCGAATCAGGCCGAGAAACGCGGGCGTATCGCCTTCCATAATAAATATATATTGTAGATACCCTTTCCCTAACGGCCCCTTGCTGCGGATATTTTTGTCGAGCCAGCTTTGCGAAACCGTGGTGAAATCCGCGCCGGGCGCATTACGGTAAAATTTGTCGCCGCTGATGCCGGTCCAGGTGGCTCTGGCATAGTCTTCCCCGTTCTGACTGGAAGGATCGACGATATAGGTGATCTGGGGGTAGTGCTGTCTGATCCAATACCCGGCGTCATCCTGGTCGGAAATGGAATAGACGACGAGGTTACGCGTCAGCGCTTCAACCTGCTGCGCCGGGTGTTTTTGGGATAAGTCGATCAGCGCCTGGGCTAGGGTGTTGGCGCCGCCCCACAGGTTAATGAATAAGGGGTGGGCCGGATCAGCGCTTTTTTCGATGGATTTCAACAGCAGATCCGAACCCTGGCTATTTTTCCCTTTCCCGGTGGCGGCGATGCCATAAGCGGGCTGACCGGAGGCGATCAGCGATTTCAGCAACGAGGCGGCAGGGTAATTCGCATCGTGTTTCAGCAGGTTCGGTTGCACTTCGCTATAGTGATTCACCACCAGTTCAATCATGTCGGGACGGACTTTTTCCCGCTGCCAGGTCGAGGTTGTGGCGACCAGACCTTCAACATTCAGCTCATTGGTATAGAGCAGAAAGCGGGTCAGCGACATTTGGTCGTCCGGTTCGTTGCCGATGTCGCTCAGAATAAAGACGCGGGGCTTTTCCTGATAGGGCAGGGTCTTGCCGGCGATTTGCTGCATAGACTCATCGGCTACAGCGGCTGCGGCAGGCAGCGCCGCGGTGAACAAAATCGGGGAGATAAGTAGCATGCCTTTGGTGATGGCGTTGTGCGTTGAGTTGAGCATTTGTAACCTCATGGATAATGAAATCAATTAATTATGTTTTTTGGCGAGAGTGAATAGCTGATGAGAACACATTAGTTAGCTATGGAAACAAAATAAAAAATAAAAACTATTTTTGCGGTTTAAATCACAAAAAACAGGGGGGGGCTTTCAAATCAGCATGATGGCAAAGCAGTAATGCTGTTTGGCGATAGGGTAGGTGAGAACGAACTCAGCGTTGCAATCGAATCTGAACCTGTTGCAACGTCAAACTGATTTAGGCTGCCTGTTTTTCCCGCTTTGGATGGGGCGTCACGGTACTTAGAATTTTTAGATCCCCCAGAACATGAGGTTGATGGCATTTTTGATCTCATCGGCGCAGTCGCTTACATCTGCAATAATGTCGCCGATGACGTCAACTGAGACGCTTGATAGTTCAGTTGTCATAAGCCGGTGATTTTCGCCGTTGATACCGATCAGGGGGAACAGGGTTTTATTTACTTTCTCTGACAGGTGATGCGATGCTATGAGTGGTATGACCATTCGTCGCCCTGGCGTCTCTACAATATCACTTTGCACATCGACAAACATTTTGTAATGGCTTGTCCGCTTGTATTGATAAACAAGGAATTGCACGATCACCAGTCCCTGTTTTCATCGGCGAAGGAGCCATTCTGCGAGATAAATCTGGCGACTTCTTCCATTCCTTCACGGCTATCTTTCTTCCACTCCTCAGCCTTTATTCGACGGGCCTCCTTTCCAATTACATCGTTCACCAGGCCGGAGATATTTATTCCGGCAGCGCTCAGAATCTGATAATTGTCTTTGTCCACGGTAACGCTGACTCGATGCTTCATGGTCGTGCTCCTCTTTTGTATATACTGTGAGTATATATTTTAAATGATTGTTCAGCAATCAACCAAGAGACAGGGGCACCTTACGAACGGCGAGGGTATAAACCCGAAAAACATGGCGGTGGCGCGTTTGCAGCGGCATATGCTGATGATTAACGATGGTGTGTTCTATACTGGCGAACAGGTATTGACAGAGGGAATTTCAGTTCGTCGAGAAAAATAGCAATGGGGCGGGGGACGTCTTTAAACACGGTCGCGTAATTAATGTCTTTTTATTCTGCGTGATTCAGAGGAGAATTGTATGGTTAATATTCAGCAACGTATTGTGCTGACCGGCGGTCCCGGTTCAGGAAAAAGTACGCTCATAGATGCTCTTACTCAACGGGGATACACCTGCTCAGCAGAGGCAGGGCGAGCTATTATTCAGGATCAGGTCGCTATTGGCGGAAACGCCCTGCCATGGGGTGATCGTGCGGCATTTGCAGAAATGATGTTGTGTTGGGAAATGCGCTCATACCACATCCCTGAAGACGGTAATGTACCGTGTTTTTTTGATCGTGGTATCCCTGATATAGCAGGCTATCTGAGACTTTGTGAATTACCTGTACCAACGTATCTGGAGGAAGCAATACGCCAATTCCGCTATTCTGACAGCGTATTTATTGCTCCGCCGTGGCGCGAAATCTATGCGCAAGATACGGAGCGAAAACAATCATTTGAGGAAGCCGAGTTCACATACCGGGCTATGCTCAATACATACCAAAAATACGGTTACCGATTATTGACGCTGCCCTGCGTGCCGGTCGATGAACGTGCCGATTTTGTCATATCAAAGATGCAATATGCGGATTTATTATGAGCATTATTGTCAGTATGCCATAGTCAGTCGGCCATAATGGAATATCACTACACGTAATAATTAATAGATTGTATTCTGGTGATAATTGTAGCTGAAAACCAGTTCTATCAGTATGAAGATAAATACTGAAACCAGAACACAACGGCAACAAAATGGAACATACTATCCAATCAAGATGAAAAAATAGTCAGTTCTTTTACTTCTGCGTTAGGGTTTGCTTCTTTTACAGCAGATAGGAACCCAGCGAAATTCCGATTAAAAAGTGTGAAATTATGAACGAATGTCACCTCTTTTTCTGCGTCATTAGCAATATACCGGACTGACCATCTCCGTCTCCCGTTTATTTTAATTATATCTGGCTTGACTCTTATTATTTTTGTTAGAGGTATTTTATTAGTATGCTTTTCTCGAATCTGATAAAAATAAAAACAATCATAATAATAATCTTCCCTGTCGATTCCTAATTTCCTCAATATAAATGAGTTTTGAGATATTTTTTTCATTGTTATATCATTGGCATTAGATTTCTTTTTGTCACGAATTCGATAAAAAATACGAATTAAAAAGAAGAAAAATAGAAACAGCACTATTATGTGTAATAACAAGAAAAAATATGTTGCATGAAATATTGCCTCTTAAATTTGAGTCATTCAGTAAATACCATCTTGGGGATAGGATTGGCGATTTGCGGAGCGCTACCGGCTTTCCCTACTACGATTTCGATATCATGGGCCAGTCGCAAAACACATTCAAGCATTTTGAGTTCACGGATTTTTCTGAACTGACCATGCATTAAGCCGGATAATTTTAATGGGGAGATTACCCATGGCGACTCCCTCCTAATTGCAGC
>NZ_KZ819101.1:0-41706 GCF_003115855.1 Brenneria corticis | reverse complement strand
GGAAAGAAACCTCGCTTAAGGCAGTGTCCACCGTCGCTGGGCAAGATCATTATGTCTGGCTCGGGGATAATATTAATCGGGAAGGGCGATTGAGCTTTGATTGCTGTCTAAAGGCGCCGCTAATTCGTTTACTTGGCGAGCCACCAAAAACAAGGCTAATTTCAAGGCTCGACTGATACTAACAGTATCAAATTAACTTTAATAAACTAAGATTTAGCAACTCAGCGCTTGTCTCGTTTCCTGCGGCTTCCGGTCGAACAACTGGCGCAAGGGATGATGCTCTTCACCGTGGTGTTCTCTGTTGGCCAAGCCATCGGGCCAATGGCGGCAGGATGGATAGCCGATGCGTACAACTTGAACCGGTCACTGTGGTTCGGACTGGCGCTCCTGCTGGCAGGCGCGCTTTTGCCACTGCTGGCGACGGATCGGAAAAGATTTCTTGAACGTGCGCAGTCGTTAGTCCGAGGAGAAAAGCATGACTGACCCTATTCAAATAACTCGCCAATTCTTTAGGAGCAAGTATGACGGCACGCCCCATTTTGAGGGCTCGGATAATTTGATCGAGAGCGGTCAGCTCGATTCTCCACAGTGCGTGGAACCATGCCCCTACCAGTGAAAGGCCGAAGCATCAGCAAACAATAGGAATAGCCAGGTTCCCATATTGAGGGACTCGTGCCAATGATGTGGTTTTCTTGCAATCGCCGAGATCAACCAGCGCCTACAAGAACTGGGCCTGACTCCGGGGCTTCGGCCAACACAGGCCGCATCGTGCCAGTCAAGTTCAAGGGACCGGGCGGACAAACCTGGATGGGCCATTTCAGGTCATCACCCTGAATCGAGCCGCTTGGATGCCAATCTGTGGATAAAGAGTCCATGGCATCTCTATGGTGGCATTTTGGGCATCAAGTCTCTGCTTCGGGTGACTCGTAGGGAGAGGACTTGGCCGGTGGACTGTTAAGTTTGTGGGGCTTGCCTAATGTTGGCTCTTGGCTCAAACGTCCCGCCATAAAGTTGATGAAGGCGCTGAGCTTAGGGGGAAGGTGCCTCGTGGGCGGGTAAAGAACCCATGCCTCCCCACAGTAATTCGTCTTGAATATCCAGTCCGGTAGAACTTGAACGATGTGCCCCTGCTGCAATGCGTGTCTTGCCGTGAAGTAGGGCAGACTGCCGATTCCTAGGTCATGGAGAACGGCGTCGAGTCGCGCTCCCGTATGGTTGACTGCATATCGGCCATGTACACCTACGGTGACACTCTTGTTGCCCTGACGGAACTTCCACCGCGAGTCGCCAGGCTCTTCTCCTAAGCAGATGCAGTTGTGTTTCTTCAAATCCTGGGGATGTGTTGGCGTGCCAAATTTGGCCAAGTACTTCGGAGTCGCGCACAGCATGTGATCGATGTCAATGAGCCGTCGACCCATTAGGCCAGGGGACGGGCGGTTCGTGATGCGAATTGCCAAATCCACTTGCTCGTCTATCAGGTCTACATAGCGGTCCTTGAGCAGCAATTGGACATCGACTTTCGGGTAGCAGGCCAGAAAGTCTGCGAGATGCGGGTGGATGACGAAACGACCAACGGCTTTTGGCACGCTTACGCGCACCAAGCCTTGTGGCTCGATGTTGAAACGGTCAGACACGGACATTACAGCCTGAGCTGCGTTCACCAAGTCCACACAACGCTCAAAGACTTCGCGCCCACTCTCGCTTAGGCGCAACTTACGCGTCGTCCTTTGCAATAGCCGTGTACCTAACGCCTTCTCCAGCCGGGCTACCGATCGGCTGATGGCAGAGGGAGTCGCGCCCAGTTGCCGGGCTGTCTCAGAAAAGCTGCCGGTCTCAACGACCTTTGCGAAAACCGTCATTTCGCCTAACAAGGCTGTGGTTTGATTTGTGCTCATGGCGCAAAAATTATTTGATTTCGTGATGGATTATCTCGAGGGAGATTATTCCATATAATAAAAATCCGCAAGAAGGTGAAACAAGACGAAATAAAATATGACCAAGAAACTCTATTGGGAGAGCGATGCCCTGTTTGCGCAGGTAGAAGTGATGCGTTGTCAGGACACTGAGGACGGTCGCTACGAATTACAGATGATCGCCACACCATTTTACCCACAGGGCGGAGGGCAGCCCTGTGATCTCGGATGGATTGGGGATGCTGAAGTTTCTCATGTGAGTGAGGATCAAGGGGTAATTATCCATTATGTTTCCAGTGAAGTGCCTTTAGGAACTAACAACGCTCGAGTGGATGGAGAGCGGCGTAGGGTGCACTCAGAACTACATTCGGCTGGTCATTTGATTGGCCACGTGTTGGAACAGCTTGATTGGCACCCAATCAAAGCGCACCACTGGCCAGGAGACGCACGCGTCGTGTTCAAGCCCGGAGAGAACAGTCAGCCGGTTGATGTGGGAAAGCTGCAGCTTTTGTGCAATAGCCTTATTTCTCAGAATTTATCGTGCAAAGTCAAAATCCGAGAAGATGGCTACAGAGAAGTCGGTTTCGGTGACTTTTCCGCATATGGATGCGGTGGAACACATGTAAAAAACTTGGTTGAGCTCCACGGATTAAAAGTCTTATCGCTTCAGAAGAAAAAGAACCAGTTGACTGTCCATTATGAAATGGACGTTAAACACACAGATTGATGTCTTGATGCTTAAGGTCGTCTGAGTTCAATGGCATTTTTCCGCAATCAGAAAAATATATATGGGAGAAAAAATGCTCATAGAAACGAATAAACTGAGTTTTGATGATATCGAAAAGCTTGTTAAGGGGAATGTCTTAGCCATTCGATTTAAACAATTTGTCAATGAGGAAGTTGGCGGAAAATTGGCTGGGAAAATTTTAAGGCAGGGATTTGATAAATATTTAAATGCGCCTGGCATCGGCCGAATTGGCATGGCGTTTTATGAAGCTGAAAACCATCCCCCTCGTATTTCTGATTATTTTGAAAGTGTATTTCAGAATATTGAAGAACTCAGACAGCGATGTATGCCATATGTGTCGCCGATAGATCTATTGAGATGCAAGTTAGATGAAGTATGGCCAGCCGGAGCGCAGCTTGAAACGCTGTATGGGCGCAAGATGTATGTTGAGCTTTCTCGAGTCGTGAGACCTGGAGTGACCTTCTTGGCTCATCGCGACATATTTTCCAAAGACGCGCCTGACTGTTTCCAGGCGCACAGTCTGCAGGCTCAACTTGCTGCGAATGTGTACCTGTCAATGCCGAGTGAGGGCGGTGCTCTGCAAATATGGGATAGGGAGTTGTCACCCACTGAATTTGATGAGATGCGGGGTGACAGATATGGCATTGACCCTGCAATGCTAGGCGCCCCGATTCTGGAGGTTCGTCCGGATGCAGGGGATCTGGTGCTGTTCAATTCCCGTTGTATGCACGCAGTGACAGTTGGGGCTGATGACATCCGTCTAAGTTTGTCGTGTTTTGTGGGGTATCGCGGACCCGCGGCACCACTTTCATTCTGGAGTTGATATGTCATTCGGCTACATGGGCGAGTTTTTAGTTCTCGCAGGGGTTCACTTTCTTGCTGTTATTGCTCCTGGTCCCGACTTTGCCGTCACTATTCGGCAGGCTGTGCGTTTTGGGCGGAAAGCGGGCATAGGAACTGCGATTGGGATTGGTGCGGGAATATCGATCCATGTCATTTATACTCTGTTTGGTATTGGGGCATTGATGCATACAACGCCATGGTTAATGAGTTTGGCTGAAATATTGGGTAGCGGCTATCTATTCTATATTGGCTGCAAATTTATTAGAAATGCTGGTGCGTATGTGGCAGATGCTCCGAAAGAAGCTAATGAAATCAGTCGGAGTGTAAATTTCCGAGAGTCATTTTCTTTGGGTTTTATGACCAATGCAACCAATCCAAAGGCGACACTTTTCTTTTTGGCCGTATTTACAACTTTAGTGAGTTCATCCACTCCGCTGCATATTCAGATTTTCTATGGTTTGTGGATGTGCTCAGTGAATGCTGCATGGTTTATTTCGGTCAGCCTAATATTTACAAATTACATTATAAGGCAGAGGTTTCTGCGGATTGGTGGCCTTTTTGAGCGCTTAATGGGCTGCTTGCTGATAATATTTTCTGTTCGATTGTTATGGGAGGTTGTTTCGAGGTTAATTGCGTAGGTATTCAGTACTGTAGGTTATTGTTTTCTCGTTTCGTGCTTTCGATTGAAAATAACGCCATGATGTTGTTGAGATGTCGATGAAATACATCTGCTTTTTGCGAGATGTGTGTTTTATCTGACGCAAATAAATGAGAGTGATAAAGAGGATGCTCCAATGGTGCAAATTTCATCCTTGGTTCTCACGCAGTGGATTGAAGAGCTAGAAGAAATTCAATTCAGTGGAGCCATTGAAAGGAAGGTTATAGAGAGTAGTTCAAGGGTGGCTCTTAAATATATTCCAAATATTGAAATACTGAACAGCTGCGTGCTGCCTTGCAGCGTGTGGCAATAACCAAGCACTGGAAGCCTGGAGACCTGGTTGTGTTCAGTAACCTCAGATGTGTGCATGGACGGGGAGAGATCAAGGGAAGGCGTTGGTTGCAGCGGTGTTATGGTTCTTACATGGTCACGGCCGGTACTGTACTTTGGCTCAATGAATGAATATGCGGATAGAAAAATGATAAGTGAAGTGGTGGTGAGGGTCCTGTTCTTGATATTTATCGCGGGACTTGGTTGGGGGATGGGGGCCAAGCTGAAAATGAGCTCAAAAGATATATCCGCGTTATTGATATATGTGATCTCGCCGTTTGTTATATTTGTCTCCATACTCCAATCTCCAGCGGATTGGACTTACTTTCGGTACTCGCTCGGGGCTCTGCTGACGGCCTCTATTGCGGCCTCTATTGCCTATTTCTTGGCCAGATTCATATGGGACGATGGGCGAGTCAATCTTTTCTCTTTTGCGGGAGGAACCGGTAATACGGGTTATTTCGCACTTCCTTTGGTCTTTGCATTATTTAATGAGACGCAAGTGGCGGTGGCTATTTTTATTATAATTGGAATTAATCTCTATGAATTTTCAGTTGGCTATTTCATCGCTGCAAAGGGTGTTCTGAATACGAAGGAGAGTTTAGGGAAAATTGTACGGCTTCCTATTCTCTATGCGGCTATCATCGGGATGGTTTTTAAAGGGCTTGGTATTGATTTGGGGGATGTGTTGCTCTCTGGCATGTCTAACTTCAAGGGTGCCTACAGCGTCTTAGGGATGATGGTTATTGGAATAACCTTAGCCTCATATCGCAAGGTGGAGGTGGATTGGAGCTTCCTGGTCGCCGCCATCGGATGGAAGCATTTGGTTTATCCAATTGCCGGGGGCACAGTGTTCCATCTTCTAATGCCGACCTCTTTGGAAACGCTTGCTGTGATCGCTTTGATGCTGGCGACACCTATGGCCGGCAATACCGTGGTCATCGCGAATAGCTTGGGCGTACACCCCGAAAAAGCAGCTTTCTCCGTGATGGTAAGCACGGTCTTGGCAGTCGTTACCGTCCCGTTGGCTGTCGCTTGGGTTCACGGGCTTGCTGGTTGAATTATTTAGCCAGTGATGCTTAGAGTCACCTTGAGTGCATGCCAGAAATCATCTTGCCTGCACTGTTCGACAACTCACCAAGAATTATTCAATGGCATAAGCTTCGGCAAGTTTGTCATCAGGCGTCGTGAATAGTATCTTCAGTGTCCCACTCATGGGTAATCCGACCACAGCATCACAAGACGGGATAGGACACCTACATGGTATCCGATGTATTGCCCAGGGCTATTTACGTAGGAAAGGGGGCGCCAGAGTCGCAAACCCCCAGGGCAATATTTCTACTATTTCTGATTTTAGAAATGGTGTCGGCTGACGTCGCAACGCCAGAGAAAGCCATAGATGGCAGCAGAATGGCTACGGTTAGAGAGTCGTTTATCCTGCATGAGCAGGGATCAGGTGTTGTTCGGGAGCAACTGTCGACAGGAGGGGTCTATTGGCATTAAGTCTGGGGAATGTTCCGTCACGTGGGATACTTGGATTTAAAGCTGCAGGTTTTTGGCCCACTAATCGTGCATTAGAACGCGAGCCGCATCAGGCTATTATACCTTTTGTTTGATCCCTCAACGGGGCGGCCACTGTGTGTGGTCGACGGCAATGCCGATCTTGCGGCACCCTGGGAAAACCGTGCCGTGGGAAATCGCCAGATCCCGACGCTAACCCCGCTTCCCCGCTCGTTATTTCAGACGCGCCGAAGATCATCTCGGACGGCAGAGTAAAGATGGAGTAGGGGGAGCGTCGCGCGTCTCCAGGAAGGTTCGCCTATCGTCGGCTATATTGCCGTCGAACCGACAGAAGTTACCGAAGCACAGATCCAGAATGTGATTGCTATTTTCTTATTTGGCGTCTCTTTTTCGCACGGAAATCTCAAAACGTGTGTGCAACTACAGCGGGTGTACTTACACTCGACAACGAGTCACGCGACATCGAAAACGACGTTTGCCGCCTCGCCGTCGCTGAAGGTGGCGAAAGTGGCTGATGTGCCGGTGTCGAAAAAAATCTCCACCACCTGTCGATCAATCAGCACATCCCACCTCGTCGGCGCGGCTGGCAACGTTATCTGGTGAGGTTTGAGGAAAGCGGCGTTGTTTTCCAACAAGATCGACCATCGGGTGACGGTGCAAACGCCCGTGGCGGAAACCAGCGCCAGCGAAATGCGCCACTTATCGTTGCCAATGGTGAGCGTCAGGTTTTCGGCGTTATTGTCCTCAAGGGTGATGCGCAAACGGCCGCGGCCGTTGCTGAACGAATCAAGTGCGTAGCTGCCGGCGCTCGTCGCCGTTTTCGTCGTCATAAGCGTTCCGGCCGGCACGTCGAAAGCCGGCTCCGTTTCCAGACGGTAACGGTTGTCGAGATACCGCAGAGTCACCTTGCGCGGCACGCTGGCGCAACCGATGTTGCCGTTGCTGTCGACGGCCGGAAGCGCCGCCGTACACTGCCAATAGCTCCAGTTGGATACCCATGCCAGGCAGTGCAGATTGTCGTAAGCGCCTTCCGTCTCGTAGCCGATATGGGCGCCGTAAAAATCGGCGCCGAGGTCAAGTGCAAGCGGCGTCGGCGTTTCGATCGCCTGAAACAGCATGTTGTCATCGAGCGTGCCGACATGCAGAAAGGTTCCGCTGGTGTCCAGCCCGCCGCCGTTGCCGCCGAACACCAGCACCGTTTTGTCCATCTTGAGATCGGGGCAATGCAGCGTCGTTATTGCCGGGCATTCAATCATACCCATGTATTCTATCGGAACGCTGCCGAGGTAATCGAACGGCGCTTTGCCGGTCGCGGATCGATAGACGCCTAATTCGCTCTCTTCAGCCAGATAGAGATAGACGTGGTTGTCATGGATAAAGGCGAAAGGATCGCGGTAATTCGTTTTGTGGAGCGTATTCGGCTGTACGGGGTTGGATTCGCAGGGAGAAAAGGTGTATCCGTTATCGGTGGAATACCAGAGATTCGTGGTCTGAAGCCCGCAGCAATAGCTGGTGACATACGCCAGCCAGGCGCCCGCGCCGTATCCGGACAGATTGGCGTTGTCAATCACGATCGAACCGCTGGCCGCATCCCCTTCCTTGGTCTGGTATTTGGGGATAGCGACGCCATGATCGGTAAAATTCTCCCAGTTCGATGTGGCGTAATGACGCCAGGAAGAACCATTGCCTCCCCAGGAGTAGTCCCCGTTCCACAGATAGTATCCGTGCCACAGGCGTTGGTTTTCATCATAAACGAACGTCTGCATATCATTCATAAAGCCCGGTTCTGGGCTGGTCAGGTGGAAACTTGAGTTGTAAGCGTATTGCTCAAGGGTAATGATCATCGGTGTGACTCCTGTATATTTGCTAATATTTTCAATTGAGATGAGATGAAACATCTAACATCAAACGTGAATTACAATTAAAACTTGTAACCATAAAAATTTAAATTGAAAATGTTAAATAATGCAAATCGAATTTGACGCCATGAAAAAAAATACTCATTCGCTCTGCGCCGCGCGCATCGCTCAGGTTCTGGCTGAAAACGGCTGGAGCCAATCCGAGCTTGCCCGGCAACTGGGGGTCACGCCACAATCCGTCCAATACTGGGTGAGTGGGAAGAATGTGCCTGCCGGCAAGCGGTTACAGGCGTTGTCGGCGCTGAGCGGTTATCCCGAATACTGGTTTTTTATGCCGGCCCAGGATGAACGCGCCGACGCCAGCTATCGTGTGGAGATTCTGGATATCAGCGCCAGCGCGGGCAGCGGGCAGATCGTCTCGTCGGACTTCGTCGAAACGGTCAGAGCGATCGAGTACAGTCAGAGACAGGGAAGGACTTTGTTCGGCGGCAAGCCCGATAGCGTGATCAAAGTGATCACGGTGAACGGCGACAGCATGTCGGACACCATTGAACCTGGCGATCAGATCTTTGTGGATATTTCAGTCCATACTTTTGAGGGGGATGGCATTTACGTTTTCACGTATGGCGCTACGCTGCACGTAAAACGGTTACAGATGCTGAAAGATCGTTTGCTGGTGCTGTCGGATAATCAGAAATATCAGCCCTGGTCCGTCGACAAGCATGATGAAGCGCAGTTTCACATTATGGCGAAGGTGTTGCTGCGTCAGTCGATCGACTATAAGCGTTTGGGGTGAACGGATCCCCGAAAATCGGGTGCGGATCTGAGTCGCTTCCCTTTGCGCGGTACGTCTCTCTTGAAGAAGTACCGCCTGTGTTGTTCAACCCTGGTCACTTATGGAGACCCTATGCCTTACGTAAACATTAAAATTACCAATGAGGGCGCTACCGCTGAACAGAAACGCCAACTGATCGAGGGGGTGACTCAACTGCTGGTCGACGTTCTGAATAAAAATCCGAAAACTACCGTCGTAGTGATTGATGAAGTGGAGACGGACAACTGGGGCATCGGCGGGGTTCCCGTTACCGAGTTGAGAAAAAACGCCAAATAGCCGCGTTTCTGGCATAGGTTATCCGCCCTGTATCTCAACGAATATGGGCGGAGGGCCGGCGTAGGATATTGTCCTTGCTGTTGCATGTAACACTAAGGTGGGCTATTTTGTTACATGTAACAAGAGAGGAGGAAGGTTATGGCGAATGTAAATACCCGCGTCCAGAAGCACCGCGACGCATTGCGCCGGGCCGGACTGCGCCCGGTGCAAATCTGGGTGCCTGATACCCGGCGTCCAGATTTCGTGGGGGAGTGCCGCCGCCAGTCTGATCTGGTCGCGCAGGCCGATCAAAACGATGCCGAACTGCGGCAACTGATGGATGATGCATTAACGGACGTGGATGGCTGGACGGAATGAGGCGCGGTGATTTTGTGACGATCGCCGTGCAAGGCGACTTCGGCAAGCCAAGGCCCGCGTTGGTGATTCAGGCCGATCATTTCAGTGAAAGCGCGAGCGTTACCGTGCTGCCGGTTACCGGCGCGCTGGTAGCCGCGCCTTTGTTGCGAATTGAGGTTAAGCCCACGGCGGACAACGGCTTGCAGAAGCTTTCGCAGGTTATGATCGATAAAATTATAACCGTCAGACGCGAGAAGGTCGGGCCTGTGTTTGGCAGCATTGATGCCGATTCGCTGGTCGAGGTTGAGCGGAGTCTGGCGCTTTTCCTCGGTATTGCGAAGTGAAGGGGCGGCGTTTGTGGCGCGCTCGCCTTTTCCTTAACCTTGTTTGTCGGACGAACCAAATGCAAAGGAATCGCTATGGATATTTATCTGGGCAACAACGGTAACCGTTTTTCCAATTACTTCCTGTCGATGGCAAATCTTGAGGCGCAAAATTTGCGCAGCACCGTATATGCCGTATCGGCTTTTAATATCAAAGATGGTCTGACACGAGTTCGTTTTCAAACCGAAATTCAGGCATTTATTGATACACAGTTGAGAACGATCCGTAATTCAAACTCTCAATCTGAATGCCAGGAATGCCTGCAAAATTTAAAAATCGAGCGCGATTATCTTTTAATTCAGGATCGGATGCTTAGGTCAGGGCAAGCTGTGATTCATGCGTCTGTAGAGTTAATTAAAGGATATGAAAAAGAGATTGGATATATTATAAACGGCATCGGTGTTGTTGTTGGCGTATTTCAGGTGGTTGTTGGGTTTGGAATCATGGCAGGCTCTGTCGCAACGGGTAATGTATTGGGTATCGGTGCCGGTTTTATGATTACCATGCATGGTATAAATTCTGTTGAAGAAAAAGTCTATGCTCTGTTAGGAGAGAAAGATCACACCGGTTTTGTTAAAAGCGGATATATAGCTACCGCAGAGTTTCTTGGATTCGATCAACGTGTCGGCCGGGAAGCGTATACAGGCTTGGATGTCGCTCTTTCCGTCTATGGGCTGGCACGACTTACTCTCAAACCTGATACGTGGAGATTATTCAGATACATGAATACCGACTATGTCAGGAACTTTCAAAACATGAGTAAGACGGCTCTGGCGCTAAAAATTGTCGGAAATGGGCCAAAGCTTAAACTTATGTACGATATTCATACTGGGAAAGAGCATACTGAAAGCAGTCGGTAAACTAATTTTTATTTCTACCAAGAAAGAAAAACGCTTTGCTTGCCAGACGCATTGGAGTAATAAAATAAACGGCGCCGACAACGACTATAGCCGCAACAGAAATTCCGATAAGATGCTCCGAAGCATTCACGATTACGGCACCGCACCAGATAACAATCATGGCGATACTCATGAATACGCCGGCATAAAATCGCTTGCGCAAGTCATGAAGCAATGAGAGATAGTTCTCACTATCCCGTATGGAAATTTCTTTTAACCGGGCAATTTCTTTGTCTGAGAATCCGTGTTCTGCCAGTTTTTTTTCCATCGCCGTATCGCTCATTATCTTTCCTGTTGGTGAACGCTGACCAGCATTATCATAGCGCGCGGGGGAAACGTTTTGTAGCCTTGGCCGTGTTATCGCCCAAGATAATGTGTCACTAGTAGGTATCCTTCCATGTCCCAAATCGTTATTGATCGTTCCCCGATCCGTTTCTCCACGTGCCGGTGGGCGACAATAGGTGGTTCAGCGTTCGCGGCGTGTTGCCACCCAACAGAGAATCGACCCGGCGCACACCATGGCCGCGCCTTGCCAGAACGACAGCGGGCAGCACCAGAGCGGCCAGGGCGGCGGAAAGCACCGGGATAAAGTAGGACGCGCCGGCGAGAATGGTGACGTTGCCGTGCAGGATGCCGATGTTCCAGGCCGCGTAGCCGAATCCCATCGCCGCGGAAGCCAGCGCAAGGTGGACGATAGCGTGGAAACTGAACGCCATTGCCTCGCCGCCGATGGCGAGATACTTGATCCCGGATAGATTTGTCGTACCCGCTGAAACCAGACTGCCTCGTCAGCAGCCTCAAAGGGCTTGCGGCCCTTTTCCCCAATTTAATTTTGCTTATGCTTAATACGTTGTCTTGGGCGCGGTAAAAGTGCGGTTGCGCCGGAAGTGGCTTAACCGGGCGTCCAGGGCCTCGGTATACAGCATGGTGTCCACGCCGACGGCGATGAAATTGGCGCCCCAGGCGATCGCTTTTTCCGCCATGACGGTATCGACGGCAAGAAAACCGGCGGCTTTACCGGCGTCGCGAATACGCTTGATACTTTGCTCAATCACCTTTTGTACTTCAGGATGCGCGGCGTTGTCAGGGTATCCCAGCGAGGCGGAAAGATCCGCCGGACCGATAAAGACGCCGTCGATGCCGTCGACCTTCAGCAGCGCATCCAGATTCTCTATCGCGGTTTTGCTTTCCGCCTGAATCAGCAGACAGAGATCTTCATTCGTCCGCGCCATATAGTTTTCCACTCGCCCCCAGCGCGCCGCGCGCGCCACGCCGGCGCCGACGCCGCGGGCGCCCTGCGGCGGATAGCGAGTCGCCGCCACCAGTTCGCGCGCCTGCTCGACGGTATCAATCATCGGCACCAGCAGCGTGCGCGCGCCGATATCCAATATCTGTTTTATCAATGCACGCTGACCCTCTACCGGCCGGATGATCGGATGGCTGCGGTAGGGCGCAATGGCCTGTAGTTGGTGATAGAGATCCTGAATCGTATTCGGCGCATGCTCGCCGTCCACCAGCAGCCAGTCGTAACCGCTGGTGGCGGCAATCTCCGCCAGATAGGACGAGGTACTGCTTAACCACAGCCCGATTTGCGTGTCGCCGCGCGCCAAACCAGCTTTAAACGGATTGAGTAACGGATCGTGCATTCTGTTTTCCTGTCAACGTATATGAGCAGCATCAGGCCGCGTTTAGTGGTTATACGGCCGCTTGATCGCCGCATCGGGATTGAGTTCCACGCCGAAGCCGGGTTTGTCGAGCGCCGATTTATGCAAACGGCCGTTTTGCGGCACCGGTTCGTTCAGCAGCAGCGGATCGAACTGCGGCCGCAGTTCGCTGCAATCCGGGCTGGTCATAAGAAATTCGCTAAACGGGCTGTTGGTGAAGGTGATCACCGCATGGTGGGAGTAAACGGAAGAGCCGTGGGGCACCACCAGTTGACCGCGGGATTTGGCGATGGCGGCAATCTCCAGCAGGGTGGTCAATCCTCCGCACCAGCCAACGTCGGGCTGCATAATGTCGATACCGGTTTCGGAAAGCGTGCGGAAGGATTGCAGCGTACCGTGGTGCTCGCCGCTGGTCACCATCATCCCCGGCGGCGTGCGTTTTTTTAACTCGCGGTAGCCTTCGTACTGCTGCGGCGGCAGGCACTCTTCAATCCATTTCAGGTTGTAGGGCGCGCAGGCGTGCGCCAGTTTGACGGCGTAATTGACGTCCTGGCTCATCCAGCAGTCGAGCATAAGCCAGAAGTCGGGACCGCATTTTTCGCGGAAGGAGGCCACCATGGCGGCGTCTTTGCGAATTCCGGCATCGCCGTCGTGCGGCCCCCAGTGGGCGGGCATTTTGCCGCCGATAAACCCCATTTCCTGCGCCAGGTCCGGGCGCGCGCCGGTGGCATAAAAGCGCAGCTCGTCGCGTACCGCGCCGCCCAGCAGTTGATACACCGGCAGTCCGACGACTTTGCCGAACAGATCCCACAGCGCCAGGTCGATACAGGAAATGGTATTCATCACCAGCCCGCCGGAGCCGGCATAGTACAGGGTCGCGTTCATCATCTGGTCGTGGATAAGTTTGATATCGCTGACGCATTTCCCTTCAATAAAGCGGTTCAGGTGTTTCTCGACGATAAAGCACCCCATTTCGCCGCCGGTCGAGATGGCGAAACCGGTCTGTCCGTTGTCGGCTTCCACCTCGACAATCAGGGTGCCGAGCACGTTGATGCCGAACGACTGGCGCGATTGTTCATAATCCTGATATTTACTCATTGGCGTGGCGATATGATCGTCGATCCAGTGATTGGCTCCCTGATCGTGATAATCGCCGCCGCCGCCGGCTTTGTCTGCGGTAGCGCCGCCGGAGAAATAGGCGCGGACGGTTTTAATTTTTGGCAAGGTCATCTGGTATTCCCTTCTTATGAAGCATGTTGATTTAACGGACTGCGCCAGCCAAGCAGGCGGGAAATATCCCTGGCGCAGGCGATGGCCTGGCCGGCAAGGTATTCGCGATTTTCCTCACTGATTTGCAGGCTGGTCCCGACTAATGAGATCGCCGCCGTCAGTTCGTTGCGGGCATTGAAAATAGGCGCGGCGACGCAGCGCACATCCGGATAGTCTTCGCCGTTATCAAAACTCCAGCCCTGGAGGCGAATACGCGTCAATTCCGCTTTCAGGGCCGCGGCGTTCTTGAGCGTCCGCGGCGTTACCGCGACGAAGCGCAGGCCGGCGATAATGCGCTCCTGCTCCTCCTCCGGCTGCCAGGCAAGCAGACATTTGCCGATGCCGGAACGGTGGAGCGACAGGCTTTTTCCTTCATGGGAACGCACGCTGATGGTGGAGGTCGATTCGATTTTAAGAATGTAATAGGCGTTGCCGTTGTCGATAATGCCCAGATGACAGAGCAGATTGGTCTCCTGCATCAGCAGCGTCAGGCGCTTGCGGGCGATCTCGCGGATATCCATCCGTTCCAGCGCATGGCCGGCCAGTTCAACCAGCCGCGTCCACAGGCAGTAATTGTCATAAATGTCCATCGCAATGAAGCGTTGCCTTTTCAGCTCCGCCAGCAGCAGGTAGGTGCTGCTTTTCGGTAAAGCGAGTCCGTCGATAATTTCCGCCGCCGTGCAGGGGCCGCGTTGAGCAATAAAGTGGAGAATGGCGATAGCGCGCGTCAGCGCTGGAACAGACGTCGATTCCAACATACTAGACTCCAGTTTGATGATATGGAGACAGTGTTATTCCGATGCGCATCAGGAAATGCGACCTACTTCAAAATCAAACGTTTTATTCCCGGTTGGGTCGGGGGAGAGTGCGAATAATGTGATGCGGCTCGTATCGCGAGTACAGCCTATTATATTGAGCGGTAATCGGCCTTTTAATAGCGGGAGTGCAGGCAATAACGTGAGATATTCCTCCATTGCCAGGCGAGCAATCCAACCTGTTGTACTTGCTATTTAAAAATCCGTGTTCAAAATCACATTTAACAGGTTTTATCACCCTCTTTTTATTCAAGGTTGAATTATTTTGATAGGTATCACATAAATGATTCCCTTTTCCATGGAGATTGTTTTTATAGACTAAGACTTAAGTCCAGTATTTTGGAATGTTAACGATAGGGAACATCATGGTCTTAGCGTTTTTTATTAAATTAATAAGTGAAAATTTTACTCTTAATGCCAGGAAGAGTTGAAGAAATAAACAAAATAAGAGGAATTTGTATGACGGTTTTCCCTGTGAAACACAATAAGTTGCTATGCAAGAAAGACGTTCTGCTGCCTAAAAATATATTAAATGAGAAAATATTAAGTGTTATTAATAATTTAATAAATATCCGTGATGAAACAGGGGAGTTTCTTATCCATCTTGACGACGGCCGCTCTATTGATTCGAAAAGCTGGAATAGCTGGGAATGGGTGCAAGGCGTTGGTTTGTATGGACTTTACCAATATTATAACCAAACCAATAATCCAGATATCAAAGAGATTATGGATAAGTGGTTTGCCGAACAGTTTGCCAAAGAAGATGCGCCGATAAAAAATGTCAATACCGTTTGCCCATTGTTAACGCTGGCTTATCTATATCAGGAAAATCCGTGTTCGCGCTGGCGGTGCTACCTGGAAGATTGGGCGGAATGGGTATTATATGAAATGCCGCGCACGGATTACCAAGGGTTGCAGCATATTAATTCCAACCGGGAAAATCATCAGCAGCTGTGGGATGATACCTTAATGATGTGCGCACTGCCCTTGATGAAAATAGGCCGTTTATTTAATCGACCTGAATTTGTCGAGGAAGCCGTCTACCAGTTTTTATTCCATACCCAGCAGCTGATGGATAAAAAAACCGGCTTATGGTTCCACGGCTGGACCTTTGACGGCAATCATAATTTCGCCGAGGCGCTGTGGGCCAGAGGAAATTGCTGGATTACCATGGCGATTCCCGATCTTCTGGAACTCCTTGACGTCCCTCCCGAAAATGCCACGCGCCGCTATTTGCAGCAAGTGCTTGAGCGTCAAATCAAGACGTTGGCGCAATGGCAGGATGAAAGCGGCCTGTGGCATACCTTGCTTGACGATCCCTCATCGTATCTGGAGAGTTCCGCTACGGCCGGGTTCGCTTATGGAATACTGAAAGCCGTACGTAAGCGCTATATAAGTAAAGAGTACGCGGTAATAGGCGAAAAGGCGATTAAGGGAATATTGGATAATATTGATGAAAACGGACAGCTAAATAAGGTTTCTTTCGGCACCGCCGTCGGCCGGGATCTGGATTTTTATCGCAATATACCTATTACGCCAATGCCTTATGGGCAATCAATGGCAATAGTGGCGCTGACGGAATACCTTAGGGTTTATATTTAAACCTTTAATTAATTTCTCTGTAAATTAAAGGTTATCTCTTGGATAGCGTCGTCGTCAATCTGACGCGCCCAATTCAGATTCGGTAAGAATATGGGTGGGGGCTTTATTGCCGTAAGCAGGATAAGCCCCGGCGGCCTAAACCGAAAATAAGGGTAGGTAATAGTATGAATTCAATAATTCGTTCCACGCTATTAATTATGTCCATGTTGTTGCTTCCGTTGACCAGTCTGGCGCAAACCATTGAACTGCGTATGTCCTGGTGGGGCGGCAATCAGCGGCATCAGGCCACGCGCCTGGCGCTTGACGCTTTTGAACAGGCCTATCCCGGTATAAAGGTAAAATCCGAACCGGGAGGCTTCGACGGGCAATTACAGCGGTTGGCGACGCAGGTAGCCGGTAATTCCGAACCGGATGTAATGCAGATTAACTGGAACTGGCTGCCGGTTTTTTCCAAGACCGGGGATGGCTTTTACGATCTGAATAAGCTGGATAAGGATATTGATTTATCCCAATTCAGCGAACGCGCGAAAAGTATGGTGGTGCGCGAAGGGAGGCTGAACGGCGTGCCGGTTTCTCTTACCGCCAGACTTTTTTACTACAATGCGGAGCCCTGGAAAAAAGCCGGCTTAAGCTACCCAACCACATGGGATGAGCTATTTGCCGCCGGGAAAGTGTTTAAAGAAAAACTGGGAGAGGATTATTATCCGTTATCCATTTATCCCAATTCCGAGATCGTGGCTATTCTGAACACCTATATGGTGCAGAAATATAATATCCCGATGGTGAATGAAGAGAAAAAGAAATTTAATTACAGTAAAGAACAATGGCTTGATTTTTTTGGTTTCTATAAGAAATTGATCGATGAACACGTCATTCCGCCCGCCGTTTCTTATTATGCCTCTTTCGGAAAATCCAATCCCTGGGAAGTGCGGCCGTGGATGAACGGGCAGCTTGGCGGGAAATATCTTTGGACCACGGATGGCATCTATGCGCCTAATCTGAAAAATCCCGACGATTACGTTCTTGGCCCGTTTATCATGCTGCCCGGCGCCAAAGAGTCAGGACTGTTCTTTAAACCAGGTTTGATTTTTTCCATCGGGAAAAATACGCGTCACGTCAAAGAAGCGGCGCAGCTGGTGAATTTCCTACTCAACGATCCGCGAGGCGTTACGGCAATGGGGCTGCACCGGGGAATACCGGTAAGTGAAAAGGCGGTGCAAATTCTCCAGCAACAGAAGATGGTTGACGCGGACAATTTGCAATTAAAATCGCTGCAACAGATGGAAGGGCTGGTGGGTAAAATCGACGTCTCCACTTTTCTGGAAGATGCGAAATTTCAATCGCTTATGACAACGTATATTGAACGGTTGGAGCAAGGAAAAATTTCTCTGGATGAAATCGCCACGGCGTTCCCCAAAGAGGCGGAACGGCTGTTAAAAAGATTCTTCTAACGAATAGCCAACGTTGACGGACGCCCGCCGGGGTATCTACCCCGGCGGGCGTCCGTCATAACCCCACAACGCCCACCGGTTTATCAAAAAATTAGCTTTAGACAGGAGGAAAACTTCTTTTCAGATCCTTCCGTAGGGAATTAATGTAATTGCATTAATTTCAATTGTTATTAATGCGATGCGTTCAAATAAGTCTTCCCGGATTTTCCCATTAATTCCTTTGGCTGGAGGAGATGCCTTGAAAAAGGTGATGTTGTGGTTGGCCGCGCTGTTTTTTTCCCTGTCAACGGTTGGCGCCCGCGGTGAGGTCATTGATGAAAATTATCCCCGGAAGACCGTGCGTATCGTCGTCCCGGTTGCGGCGGGCGGCAGCGCGGACAAGCTGGCTCGGGTGCTGGCGGAAGAGCTGAGCCGGGCATGGGGGCAGTCGGTGGTGGTGGAAAATATTCCCGGCGCGGGCGGCGTAATCGGCACGTCTCAGGCGGCTCGCGAGCCGGCGGATGGCTATACCCTGCTGCTGCGCGGCGAGTCGGCGGTGCTGCCCACCCTGTTGCTGCCGAATCCCGGTTACCAGCTCGACGATCTGACCGGCGTGGTACAGGCGGTCGTCAATCCGCAAATTCTGGTGGTGCGTCCCGGTCTGGGCGTTTCCACCCTGCAAGAGTACATCGACCTTGCCAAAACAAAGTCGGGGGAGATTACGGTGGGGCTGCCGGGCAATGCCGGCATCGCCCATATCGCCCATGAACAGTTCAATCGCCAGGCGGATATCAAGGTGAATTTTATCCCTTATTCCGGCGGTGCGCCGGCGGCGGTCGACGTTATCGGCGAGCATATCGACGCCACCCTGATCACCCTGGCGGCGGTGACGGAATATGTCCGCGCCGGTCGTCTGGTGCCCATCGCCGTCACCACGTCCTATCGCTCTCCCGCACTGCCCGATGTCCCGACTTTTGCCGAGTCCGGCTTGCCAGGGTTCTCGGTGGAGAGCTGGCAAGGGCTGCTGGCGCCTGTCGGCACGCCGGACGGGGTGAGAAACAAAATCAATCGCGATGTGCAGGCGCTGCTGAATACGCCGCAGGTCAAGGAACGCGTTGAGAACCTTGGCTTCGGTATTGCAAAGCCGCATACGCCCGCGGACGTTGACGCCTTACTGCAAGAGCAGGGCCGGACGTATGCGGAAATCATCAAGTCCGCCGGCATCAAGCTGCAATAAACAAGGCGTTAATGCCATGCGCATCGTCGATCACAAGAGTTTTCTGACGGGGGTATTTTATATTCTTGTCGGCGCAGGCGGCGTCGGCTACAGCAGCCTTTACTCTCTGGGGAACCTGGCCCGTATCGGGCCGGGGTATTTTCCGTTGGCGCTGAGCGCGTTGCTGGCGCTGCTGGGAGGGATTATCAGCCTGCGCTCCGTCAGGCTGAGCAAGCCGGACGTGGAGAAAAGCCCGCCGCGCGCGCCGGTATTCGACTGGCGCGGCGATATTTTTATCCTGCTGTGGATCCTCGCTTCCGTTCTGCTGTTCGCTTTTTTGCTGCCGACGCTGGGGCTGGTGCTCGCCATTCCGCTGCTGGTGATTTTGTCGGGGCTGGCAAGCCATAACAGGCATTATCGGCAGATCCTTCTCAACGCCTTCTTTATTACGCTGCTGAGCCTGGCGGTATTTATTTACGGACTGGGGCTATTGCTCCCGCTGTGGCCGCGTTTTCCGGGGGGCGCGTAATGGAATTGCTGGATAACCTCTACCTCGGTTTTACCACGGCGCTCTCCTGGCAGAATTTGCTCTACGCGCTGATTGGCTGTCTGCTGGGCACGCTGATCGGCGTGCTGCCCGGTCTGGGGCCGGTGCCGACCATCGCCATGCTATTGCCGATTACCTACAACCTGCCGCCCACGCCGGCCCTGATTATGCTGGCCAGCATCTATTACGGCGCGCAGTATGGCGGGTCGACCTCGGCCATTTTGCTGCGCATTCCGGGGGAGTCCTCGTCCGCCGTCACGCTGATCGAAGGGCACGCCATGGCGCGCCAGGGACGCGCCGGCATCGCCCTGTTCGGCGCGGCGGTCGGTTCGTTTATCGCCGGCTGTTTCGGCGTCATGCTGTTGGCCGCTTTCGCCAATCCCTTAACGGAGCTGGCTTTCATCTTCGGTCCCGCCGAATATTTTTCGCTTATGCTGCTGGGGCTGGTGGGGGCGATTGCCCTGTCGTCGGACGCTTTCGACAAGTCTTTGGGAATGGTGACCCTGGGCCTGCTGCTGGGACTGGTGGGCACGGATGCCAACTCCGGCGTGACGCGTTTCGACTTTGGCGTATTGCGCCTGATGGACGGCATCAGTTTCGTTTATCTGGCCATGGGGATTTATGCCATCGCCGAAATCGTCGGCAATCTGGCGCAGTATAAAAAGCAGCCGGTGGCGGCCACGACGAAAATCAATACGCTGTGGCCGCAAGGCAAGGATATAAAAAGGATGCTTCCGTCCATCGGTCGCGGAACCATGCTCGGTTCCGTGCTGGGCATTTTACCGGGCGCCGGCGTGACCATCGCCGCCTTTGCGGCCTATACCCTGGAGAAAAAAGTCTCCCGATACCGGGGAGAGTTCGGCGCGGGAGCGATAGAGGGCGTCGTCGGCCCGGAGTCCGCCAACAATGCGGCGGCGCAGACCAATTTTATTCCGCTGCTGACCATGGGCATTCCCGGCAGCGGCGTGATGGCGCTGATGCTGGGCGCGATGATGATCCACAATATCCAGCCCGGCCCGCAGGTGATGGCCAACCATCCGCCGCTGTTCTGGGGGCTGGTGGCCTCGATGTGGATAGGCAACCTGATCCTGATTATCCTCAATCTGCCGCTGGTCGGCATCTGGGTGCGTCTGTTGTCCATTCCTTATCGGCTGCTCTATCCGGCGATTCTGGTGTTTTGCTGCGTCGGGGTTTATTCCATCAGCAATTCCGTGTTCGGCATCTATGTGATGGCCTTTTTCGGCGTGCTGGGTTATCTGTTCGTCAAACTGGATATTTCTCCGGTTCCCTTGCTGCTGGGGTTTGTTCTCGGGCCGATGATGGAAACCAGCTTTCGCCGGGCGTTGATGGTTTCGCGCGGCGACCTGAGCGTATTTATCGACCGGCCCATCTCGCTGTCCCTGTTGCTGGCGACGCTGGCATTTGTGCTGCTGGCCCTGTTGCCTAAGCTGAGATTGAGAAAACAGAAACTGTTGGGGGAGACTGAAACGTTATGACGACATTGATTGCGGCGGCGACGGTTAAAACCTGGCTGCACGACGGCGGTGAAATCGCCTTGCTGGACGTGCGCGAGGCGGGGGAGTTCGGCGAAGGGCATCCGCTTTTTGCCGTGTCCGTCCCTTATAGCCGGCTGGAATTGGATGTCGGGCGCCTGGTGCCGCGGACCCATACCCGCATTGTGCTGCTCGGCGGCGAAAACCAGACCGCGGAAAAGTCGGCCCGGCGGCTGAAGGAACTGGGTTATCAGCAGGTTTATATCCTGTCCGGCGGCCTCTCGGGCTGGCGACAGGCGGGGTATGGGGTATTCAAAGGCGTTTATGTGCCCTCCAAAGCGTTCGGCGAACTGGTGGAGCACGAATACGCCACCCCCAGCCTGAGCGCCGCCGAACTGCATGCCTTGCAGCAAGGGGCGCAGCCGGTGCTGTTGCTGGATGGGCGTCCGCTGGATGAATTTCACAAGATGAGCCTGCCGGGGGCGGTATGTTGTCCCAACGCCGAATTGCCCTACCGGCTGCATTCGCTGGTGGCCGATGAGCGTATCCCGGTGGTGATCAACTGCGCCGGAAGGACGCGCAGCATTCTGGGAGCGCAAATCCTGCTGTCGGCGGGCGTCCGCAATCCGGTATATGCGCTGGAGAACGGCACTCAGGGCTGGTATTTGCAGGGATATCCGCTGGAGTCGGGCAGCGCCAGGCGCTACCCGCCGGTGGATGGCGCCGCGCCTGTCCTGCACTCGCGGCGTGAGGCGGCGCGCGCTTTCGCCGTACGCCAGGGGGTAAGCTGGATCGACGGCGAAACGCTACAAGCCTGGAAAAAGGAACAGCAGCGCAATCTGTTTGTGTTTGATATTCGAACGGCGGAAGAGTTTGCGCAAGGCAGCCTCTCCGGGGCGGCGCATGCGCCGGGCGGCCAGCTGTTGCAGAATACCGATCTGTTTATCGGCGTGCGCGGCGCGCGGGTGGTGCTGGCCGACGCAGACGCGATCCGCGCGCCCATTATCGCCGGCTGGCTGAAACAGATGGGACACGAGGTTTATCTGCTGGCCGAATTCGAACTATCGCCTCCGGCGCCTGAAGCGCGGGAGGCGATAGCGGCGGAAAAAATCATCGATCTGCCACGGTTGGCGCAGGGGCTGGCGCAAAATAGCCTGAGCGTTATCGATCTCAGATCCAGCCAGAGCTATCGCCACGCGCATCTGGAAAACGCCGTCTGGTCCATTCGCCCGCGGATTGAAAGCCTGCTGGCCGCGGAGTCGCGTCCCGTGGTGTTGGTCGCCGACGATTTGCGCCTGGCCGCGCTGGCGGAAAAAGAGGTTCCCGCCGCGCTGCCGGTCTATTACGCCCGCGCCGATATCGACGCCTGGCGGGCGGCGGGACTGCCGCTGGTCTCTACGCCCGATGCGCCGCCCGATGCGCAGCGAATCGACTACCTGTTTTTTGTTCACGACCGGCATGCGGGCAATAAAGAAGCGGCTCGCCGCTATCTGGCGTGGGAAACCGGTCTGATTGACCAACTGGACGCGCAGGAAAGAGCGTCATTCAGACTGCGGCCGTAAGCGTTTAGGCGGCGTCATAGCCGGGGTTTCCGGGTACGAGCGCGGCGCGATACGCAACCTTTCTTCTCTGGCCGGGTCCGCCCGGCTCTCTTTTTGTAGTCCGTATTATTTACCGCTATGACCCTGTTGCTCACCTTTTTCGAGGACCGTAGCGGACGTTGGTTAAGCGGTTTATGCAAAATCCCATCGTCTATGTTGAGCAAATTCATTTTTATCGGCAGCGCTTATCTGATTACTTTATAAGCTTATCATTTATAAAACGTATGCAATTTATCAATAAAAAATTAGCATCATCCTCGTCTTGACTATTTTTTCCTCTGTCGGGAAAGCGCTGAAAGCGGCTGCCCGGCAGGGTTTGATTGAGCCATCACCAGGGGAATTTGACATGCGTTTATTAAAAAGAGCCATACCGGCCGGCGCGCTGGCCGTTTCTATACTGTCGGGGAACGCGCTGGCCGCGGAACCCATCAGGATCGGCGTATTCAGTCATCTGTCCGGGCCGTTTGCCGAATACGGCATCAGCACCCGCAACGCCATCGAGCTGTATGTGGACGGCGTCAATGCCGGCGGCGGCATTGACGGCCGCAAAATCGAACTGGTGACCGAAGACGATCGCAACTCGCCGCAGGAAGCGGCGACGGTGGCGCGCAAGATCGCCGGCACGCCGGGCGTGGTGCTGGCTATCGGCTCATGGTCGACGACCGCGTCGCTGGCGGCGGCGCCGGCGTTTATCGACGCCAAGATCCCGCAAATCAGTCCGACCTCTTCGCATCCCGACTACTCCAAACAGAGCGATTATCAGTTCCGGCAGAACAATACCGACGATATTCTGGCGCAGTACAACGCCGATACCATTCAAAAAAAGCTGAAGGCTAATCGCATCGCCATTCCCTATTCGCAGGACGACTGGGGCGTTTACACCGGAAAAGCCACCGCTGAAGCGATCAAAAAAGGCGGCGGAGAAGTGGTGCTGCTGGAAAGCGTGCAGCCCAACGCCAAAGATTTCCGTCCGCTGATCAGTAAACTGCGCGCCGCCAGGCCGGACGGCGTATTCCTGGCGCTGCCTTACCAGGAAGCGTCCATCTTTATTCAGCAACTGCGGCAGGCGGGGATCAATGTGCCGGTAGGCGGAGGTATTCCTCTCACCTCGCCCAAATTTATCGAACTGGCGGGCAAAGCGGCCGAAGGGGCGGTGTTCCACACCATTTTCTTCGCCGGCGATCCCAAGCAGGCCGAATTCGTAAAAGCCTATCAGGACCGTTACGGCCGCGCGCCGGACCAGTTCTCCGCGCTGGCCTATGACGCCGTGGGCGTCGGCGTGGCGGCGATCCGCCGGGCAGCGGCGTCGGGACAGCCGCTCACCGGTCAGGCGGTGCGCGATGCGTTGGCCGACGGCCCGGCTTATCAGGGCGTGACCGGCGAAACCAAATACGACCACGGCAACGTGCACAAGGCGCCGATTTTCATCACGGTGCGCAATGGCAAGCACGAGCTGTTCTGACCCCGGCGCGGGCAGTCTGTTTTCTCTATTCCGTCGCACGGGGCCGTTATGGAATTGTTTTTCAGCCAGATACTCAACGGCGTGGCTATCGGCCAGGTCTATGCGCTGATCGCGCTGGGCTTCAGCCTGGTATTCGGCGTCTCCAATCTGATTAACTTCGCCCAGGGGGCGCTGTTTATGCTGGGGGCGTTTTTCGCCTTCAGCGGCGTAGTGAGTTTCGGGCTGCCGCTGCCGGTCGCCGCCGTACTGTCGGTGGCGCTGGTGACCCTGCTCGGCATGCTGCTGGAGCGCGTGGCGCTGCGGCCGTTGCAGGATGCCGCCTATATCGCGCCGCTGCTTTCCACGCTGGCGCTGAGCATGATTATCGACCAGTTGGCCGAGATCGTCTGGTCGCCGGAAGGGCAGGCTTTCCCTTCGCCGTTTGAGGATTACACCTTCTTTATCGGCGGCGCTTACATCACCAGCACCGACATTCTGATCTTTACCTTCGGCGGCAGCGTGGCGCTGCTGCTGACGCTGTTTCTGTCGCGAACCTGGCTGGGGCGCGCCCTGCGGGCGGTGGCGCAGGATCGCGACGCCGCGGCGCAGCTCGGGGTGCGTACCGGCAACGCGCGTCAGCTGGCCTTCGGGCTGGCGGGGGCGCTTGGCGCCATCAGCGGTATTCTGGTGGCGCTCTATTTTAAAAGCGTCTTTCCGCAGATGGGGCTGCCTTTCGCGTTGAAAGGTTTTGCCGCCGCTATGCTGGGCGGGCTGACCAGCATTCCCGGCGCGGTGCTGGGAGGCATGATGCTGGGGGTGGTGGAAACGCTGGCCAGCGCTTACGTGGGCGAAGGGTTTCGCGATCTGGTGGCCTTTTCGGTGCTGCTGCTGTTCCTGCTGTTTCGGCCGCAGGGATTGCTGGGCGACCGGCGTCTGTCCGCGCTGGGCGGCGGCGCGGCCGCGGGGGGGGCGATGCCCAGCACCAGCCTGCTCAGTTCCGCTTCCGGCCAGCGCGCCAGCAATGCGGCGCTGGAACTCCCCTCCTGGGGATTTGCGGCCGTGGCGGCGGCGTTGTCGCTGTTGCCGCTGCTGACGCAAGACGGCTATCTGTTGCAGGCGGTGGCCTACGCGATGATTTTCGCGCTTCTGGTGGCCAGCGTCTCGCTGGTGTCGGGCAGCGTGGGGGTGATGTCGATCGGTCACGCCGCGTTTTACGGCGTGGGCGCTTACGCCGTGGCGATTTTGGCGCGTGAGCATCAGCTGCCGGCCGAACTCGCGCTATTGGGCGGCGCGCTGCTGGCGGGCACGGTATCCATGCTGACCGCGCTGCCGCTGATGAAGCTGAGCGGACACACCGCCGCGCTGGGCACGCTGGCGATAGGGCAAATCGGTTTTCTGGTGTTTATGACCTGGCTGCCGGTGACGCGCGGTCCGATGGGCTATCTGGGCATTCCGGCGCCGCATCTGGCGCTGCTGGGGGATATGCGTCTGACCGGCCTGGCGGGCAAG
Organism: Brenneria corticis; assembly: GCF_003115855.1. Classification (GTDB taxonomy): domain Bacteria; phylum Pseudomonadota; class Gammaproteobacteria; order Enterobacterales; family Enterobacteriaceae; genus Brenneria; species Brenneria corticis. The sequence goes on along the minus strand of NZ_KZ819101.1, from coordinate 16,517 downwards.
TTCTGGCTGGTGGCGGCGGTGACCGGCGCTGCGCTGCTGCTGGCCGACCGGCTGGTGAAGTCCGGCATCGGCCGGGTATGGCGCGGTATCCGCGAAGACCGGCTGGCGGCGCATACCGCCGGGCTGCCGGTGCGGCGCTACGTGATGCTGGCGTTTGCCGTCTCCGGCGCCATGGCCGGGCTGGCCGGGGGGCTGTTCGCCTACGTGCAAACCGTGGTCAGTCCGGAGAGCTTTATGGTTCAGGCGTCGATCCTGCTGCTGGCGATGGCGGTGCTGGGAGGTCTGGGCAATATCAGCGGCGCGGCGCTGGCGGGATTCACGCTGACCTTACTGCCGGAATTGCTCAGGGGTTTTGCCGAGTGGCGCATGATCGCCTACGGCATCGTGTTGTTGATTGCCCTGCGGGTGCGTCCGCAGGGCTTGCTGGGGGCGAAATAATGCAGCCGAACGGTGGATTTATCGTTGATGCGGTATCGCGCCATTTCGCCGGCGTCAAGGCGGTCGACGCCGTCAGCTTCCGTCTGGCGCCGGGAGAAACGCTGGCGCTGGTGGGGCCGAACGGCGCCGGAAAATCGACGCTGATCCAGTTGCTCAGCGGCGTGGAACGCGCCACGTCGGGGCGCATCTATCTCGACGGCCGCCATATCGACCGGCTGCCGCCGGAGCGCGTCGCCCGGCTGGGCGTGGGGCGCAGTTTCCAGACTTCGCGGGTGTTTCCGGCGTTGTCGGTATGGGACAGCGTCATGCTCGGCACCCAGACGGCCCTGCTGCGCCAGCCTTCCGGGCGGATGATTAATCCGCTGTCGGAAGTGCTGCACACGCTGCTGGCAACGCGGCGCTGGCGCGAACGCAACGCCGCGTGCGAAACCGCGGCGCGCGACGCGCTGGCGTTATTCGGCGATCGGCTGTTGCCGCGCCGGGACGCGCCGGCCTTCACGCTCTCTTACGCCAACCGGCGGCGGCTGGAGATTGCGCGGGTGCTGGCGGGCGCGCCGGATTACCTGCTGCTGGACGAACCGGCGGCGGGCATGAATCCCACCGAAACCGCCGAATTGACCGAACTGATCGCCGACCTGCGGCGACAGCGGCCGACGCTGGGAATTCTGGTGGTCGAACACAAGCTGTCGCTGGTGAGGCGCGTGGCCGACCGGGTTATCGTACTTAATCAGGGGCGGGTGCTGGCGCAAGGCACGCCGGACGAGGCGCTGGATCACCCGGAGGTGATCGAAGCCTATCTGGGCCGCAAGCGCACCCGCCCTACGGAATCGGATGCACATCTTGGCTAATACAGTGAACTCTCCTTTTCTCTCTTTGCGCGGCGTCGAGGTGCACTACGGCGCGGTGCAGGCGCTGTTCGGCATCGACCTGGAGGTACAGGCCGGCGAAGTGGTGGCGGTGCTGGGCGGCAACGCCTCCGGCAAGTCGACCACTCTCAAGAGCGTGCTGGGGCTGGTGCGCCTGTCCCGGGGCGAAATCCGCCTGGCGGATGAGCCGATTCAGGGGCTGGATCTGGCGGACGTGATCGCGCGCGGCGTGGCCAGCGTGCCGGAGGGACGGCGGCTGTTTCCGGAAATGTCGGTATACGAAAATCTGCTGATGGGGGCCTATGCGCGCCGCGCCGACAAGGCGGCGGTCGCCGCGGCGCTGGAGGAGGTGTACGCCACCTTTCCGCGCCTGGCCGAACGGCGCGGGCAACTGGCGGGCGCGCTGTCCGGCGGCGAGCAGCAGATGCTGGCGCTGGGGCGCGCCTGGCTGCGCAACGCCCGGCTGATCTGTATCGACGAGCCGTCCATGGGGCTGTCGCCCAAATATGTGGATATGGTGTATGAGGTATTGTTCCGCTGGAAGGCGCAGGGCCAGACGATACTGTTGGTGGAGCAGAACGCGCGCATCGCGCTGGAGCTGGCGGATCGCGCTTATGTATTGCAGCACGGCAGGATTATCGTGCAGGGCGCGTCCGCCGAGCTGGCCGTCGATCCGGCGGTGCGTAAAGCTTATCTGGGGGCGGCATGAACGACGACCTGCGTTATCTTGACACCGACGTGCTGGTGGTGGGCGCCGGCGGCGCCGGCATGAGCGCGGCGATAGCGGCGGCGCAGCAGGGACGCCGCGTGCTGCTTGCCGACCGTAGTCTGATCGGACGCGGCGGCGCCACCATTATGGCGCAAATGACGGTGGCGGCGGCGCTGGGGGAACAGGGCGAAGACAGTTGGCGGCACCATTACGCCGACACGCTGGCGGCCGGCCGCGGGCTGTGCGATGCCCGGCTGGCCCGCTTGCTGTGCCGGCAGGGCGTCTCCGCCATCCGGCTGCTCGATCGGTGGGGCGTGGGTTGGGCGCGGCACGACGGCCGTCTGGCGCAGGTGCAGGCGCCCGGACATGACCGGCCGCGCTGCGTCTACGTCGACTACCTCAATACCGGGCCGGCCCTGGCGCGCACGCTGCGCGCCCAACTGCTGCTCCATGAAGCGGTGAAGCGGGTGGGCGACCTGCAAATCACCGCGCTGGTGCGCGACGGCGATCGCGTCGTCGGCGCCGTCGGTCTGCACCGGGCCAGCGGCGCCAGCGTACTGATCCGCGCCCGCGCCGTGGTGCTGGCCACCGGCGGCCTGACGCGCCTCTATCGGCGCAGCAGCGCCTCGCTGAACATGTGCGGCAACGGCCATGCGCTGGCGCTGAGCGCCGGCGCCAGACTCCAGGATATGGAGTTCGTGCAGTTTTTCCCTATCGGCCATCTGGCGCCGCGGCTGGTGGGGTTCGATCCGGTAATGTGGGATCCGTTTCGCTATAAGCTGGGGGGCAAATTGCTCAACGGTTCAGGCGACGAGTTTGTCGAACGTTACGGTAATCAGTCGGAGCAGGAGGGCTATACCGTCACGCGCGATGCCGCGACCTACGCGATTATCAAGGAAGCCGAGGCGGGGCGCGGCTCTCCGGCCGGCGGCGCCTACCTGAGCTTTCGCCACGTAGCGGCGGAAAAGCTGGACGCGGCGTTCGGGCCGATTATCGGCCGGCTGGCCGGACAGGGCGTCGATCTGCGCACCATGATGGTCGAGGTGGCGCCGATCGCCCATTACCATATGGGCGGCGTGCGGGTGGACGAAAACCTGCATTCAGACGTGCCGGGGCTGTTCGCGGCGGGAGAGGTGGTGGGCGGCGTCAGCGGCGCCAACCGCCTGTCCGGCAACGCCATTACCGAGGCGGTGACCTTCGGGCTGCACGCGGGGGCCCACGCCGCCCGTTATGCGCACGACGCCGCGGACGCGCCCGACGCCGTGCGGCTGCGCGCGCTGGCGCGGTCGGCGCTGGAGGCGTTGCGGCCGTCGGGGCGGGAGCTTGCCGCGCGCGGCGTCGGCGAATTGACGGCCGAGCTGCGCGACATTATGCAGGACGACGTCGGTCCGTTCCGCACCGACGCCGGTCTGAGGCGCGCCCTGACGCGCCTGGACGCGCTGGAAGCGGAGTTGGGCAATGAACTGCCCGGCACCGTCAGCCCGCACGACGCCCGCCGCGCCGGCGCGCTGGATCTGCGCCATATGCTGCTGGCGGCGCGGGCGGTGGCGCTGTCGGCGCTGAACCGCACCGAAAGTCGCGGCGCGCACCAGCGCGAAGATTTTCCCGGTCTGGACGACGCCTGGACGCTGAACCAGACCGTTTCCTGGCGCGACGGCGCGTGGAGCCTCTCCCGCCGGCCGGTACGCGCAACGACGGAGGCGCAGGCATGAGCGACAAACCAAACCTGAGACCCGATAACGACGCCGGCGGCCATGCGGCGTTACGCATTCGGCGCGGCGTCGGCGCGCAGGCCGACCATTACCAGACGTTTACCGTGCCGCTGGCCGAGGTCACCACGCTGCTCGACGGCCTGGAGTGGATACGCCGCCACGCCGACGACAGCCTGGCGTTCCGCTACTCCTGCATTAACGCCAAAGCCTGTAAACAGTGCATGATGCGCCTGGACGGCAAGGTGGTTTACGCCTGCGTGACCCACCTGCGCGCCGACGCCGAACACCGCGTGGAGCCGATGGCCAATAAGCCGCGGCTGCGCGATCTGGTGGTGGAAAACGGTCCCAACGGAGAACGGCTGGAAGAGCCGTCGCCAACCGGGACGCATCGCGCCGAACGCATAAGTGATAAACGGGCCGCGCCCGATAATAAGATGGAGTGAAATTGTGTCAAAACCGATTACCCCAACGCCTGACGGCGCCGACGCGACGAACAGTGCGGATCGCATTCTGTCGTCGGCGCATCTGGCGACCGGCCTGTATCCCGAATTATCCGAACTGGAGTTCGGCATGATCGTCGCCTACAACGCGTTCAGCCGCTGGATCACGCGATGTATGGCGGGCGCGGGCGAAGCCGATCTGGCCGTCAACGATATCCTGGTGCTGCACCACGTGCACCACCGGGGACGCAGCAAGAAGCTGGCCGACATTTGCTTTACGCTTAACTACGAAGATTCGCACGTTATCAACTACTGCCTGAAAAAGCTGGTCACCATGAAGTTTATCCGCGGCGAAAAAATCGGTAAGGAAGTGTTCTATACCAGCACGCCGGAAGGCGCGGCGCTGGTGGAGCGTTTCCGCGACGTGCGCAATCGCTGCCTGTTGCCCAGCATGGCGGGCGAGGTGGCCGACGGCGAGGTGCTTTCCGCCATCGCCCGGCAGCTCAGAACGCTGTCTGGCCTTTACGATCAGGCCGCCCGCGCGGCGTCATCCCTATGAGCAATAACAGCTGGCAATTCTGGATAGACCGGGGCGGCACCTTTACCGATGTGGTGGGGCGCCGACCCGATGGCGCGCTGGTCACCTGCAAACTGTTGTCGGAAAACCCGGAGCAGTATGACGACGCGGCGGTGGAGGGCATCCGGCGCCTGTTGGGGCTGAAAGCGGACCAGGCGATCCCCGCCGGCGCCATCGGCGCGGTGAAAATGGGCACCACGGTGGCGACCAACGCGCTGCTGGAGCGCAAGGGCGAACGCCTGCTGCTGGCGGTGACGCGCGGTTTGCGCGACGGCCTGCGCATCGCCTACCAGAACCGCCCCAGACTGTTCGACCGGGAAATCGTACTGCCCGAGCAGCTCTATGGCGAGGTGGCGGAGATCGACGAGCGGCTGGATGCGGCGGGCGAAGTGGTGCGTCCGCTGGATGAGCGCGCCGCTCTGGCGGCGTTGCGCGCGGCGGCGGGGCGCGGTTATGCCGCCATCGCCATCGTGCTGATGCACAGCTATCGCAATCCGCGCCACGAACTGCGGCTGGCGGCGCTGGCGCGCGAGGCGGGCTTCACCCAGATATCGGTATCGCATCAGGTTTCGCCGCTGATACGTTTTGTGGCGCGCGGCGATACCACGGTGGTGGACGCCTATCTGTCGCCGGTGCTGCGCCGTTATGTGGATCGCGTGGCGCGCGCGTTGCCCGGCGTGCCGCTGCAATTTATGCAGTCCAACGGCGGGCTGACCGACGCGCAGGCGTTTCAGGGCAAGGACTCGATTCTTTCCGGACCGGCGGGCGGCATCGTCGGGATGGCGCAGGCGGCGCGCGAGGCGGGCTGCGAACGCGTCATCGGTTTTGATATGGGCGGGACTTCGACAGACGTCTCGCATTACGCCGGCGAATTTGAACGGGCGTTCGACACTCAGGTGGCGGGCGTGCGGCTGCGGGCGCCGATGCTGAGCATTCATACCGTGGCGGCGGGCGGCGGCTCCATTCTGAAGTTTGACGGGACGCGTTTGCGCGTCGGCCCGGCGTCGGCGGGGGCCGATCCCGGCCCGGCCTGCTACCGGCGCGGCGGGCCGCTGACGGTGACCGATGCCAACCTGATGCTGGGACGCATCCAGGCCGGGCATTTCCCGTCGGTGTTTGGGCCGCGGGCCGACCAGCCGCTGGATCGCGAGGTGGTGGTGAAGAAATTCGAGGCGCTGGCGGCGGAGGTGTCCGCCGCCAGCGGACGCGCGGTCGGCGCCGAGTCGCTGGCGCAGGGCTTCCTCGACATCGCGGTGGCGAGCATGGCGAACGCCATCAAGAAGATCTCGGTGCAGCGCGGCTACGATATCACGCGTTACACGCTGGTGACCTTCGGCGGCGCGGGCGGGCAGCATGCCTGCCGGGTGGCGGACGAACTGGCGATGCCGAGCGTGCTGGTGCATCCGCTGGCGGGCGTGCTGTCCGCCTACGGCATGGGGCAGGCGTCGGTGGTGGCGATGCGCGAGCGGTCGGTGGAACAACCGCTGGACGCGGCGGGGCTGGCGCTGGCGGGCGAGACCCTGGACGCGCTGGCGGACGGCGCGGCGGCGGAGCTGCGTCAGCAGGGCGCGCAGGCGGAGGCGATCCGCGTGGAGCGCCGGCTCTATCTGCGCTATGAGGGCACCGACACCGCGTTGCCGGTGGCGGCTGACGCCCCGGACGCGATGCGCGCGCAGTTTGAGCGCACCTACCGCCAACGTTTCGCCTTTCTGATGCCGGAACGCCGGCTGGTGATTGAATCGGCGGTGGCCGAAGCGATTGCCGCCCCGGACGTGTACGATGATGCGCCAAGCGCCGACGGCGGCGATGGCGCCGCGCCGCCGGATGCCGCCGGGCAGGTGGATATTCATATTGACGGCCGCTGGCGGCGCTGCCCGCTGGTGCGCGGCGGGGATTTGCGCCCCGGGCGGCGCGTCGTCGGCCCGGCCATCATCACCGACGCCAACGCCACCACGGTGGTTGACGCCGGCTGGGGCGCCACGGTAACGCCGCGCCGCCACCTGCTGCTGGAGCGGGTGGAGGCCCGCCCGACGCGCGTGGCGCTGGGAACCCAGGCCGACCCGGTGATGCTGGAGATCTTCAATAACCTGTTTATGTCCACCGCCGAGCAGATGGGCTACCGCTTACAGAACACCGCCTATTCGGTGAACATTAAAGAGCGGCTGGATTTTTCCTGCGCGCTGTTCGACGCCGATGGCGGTCTGGTGGCCAACGCGCCGCATATTCCGGTGCATCTCGGCTCAATGGGCGCCAGCGTCCAGGCGGTGATGCGCGCCGGCGCCGGCGCGCTGCGCCCCGGCGACGTCTATATTCTCAACGACCCCTACGCGGGCGGCACCCATCTGCCCGACGTCACGGTGGTGACGCCGGTGTTCAGCGCCGACGGGCGGAAGCTGCTGTTTTACGTCGGTTCACGCGGCCACCATGCCGATATCGGCGGCCTGACGCCGGGCTCGATGCCGCCGGATTCGCGGGTTATCGAAGAAGAAGGGGTGCTGATCACCCCCTTCAAGCTGGTGGCGGACGGCCATCTGCGCGAGGCCGAACTGCGCGAGCTGCTGCTGGGCGCGCGCTACCCGGCGCGCAACGTCGAGCAGAATCTGGCCGATCTGCGGGCGCAGATCGCCGCCAACGAAAAAGGCCGCGAAGAGCTGCTGCGCATGGTGGACGCCTTCGGGCTGGAGGTGGTGCGCGCCTATATGCGCCATGTGCAGGACAACGCCGAAGAGTCGGTGCGGCGCGCCATCGCCAGCCTGAGCGACGGAAGCTTTACGGTGTCGCTGGACAACGGCGCGCGGATAAGCGTGAAGCTGACGGTGGATCGGGCGCGCCGCGCCGCCACGCTGGACTTCTCCGGCAGTTCGCCGCAGCAGCCGAACAATTTCAACGCGCCGCGCGCCATCACCTCGGCGGCGGTGCTCTATGTGTTCCGCACGCTGGTGGAGGACGATATTCCGATGAACGAAGGCTGCCTGAAGCCGCTGACGCTGGTGGTGCCGGAAGGCAGCATGCTTAATCCGCGCTATCCGGCGGCGGTGGTGGCGGGCAACGTCGAAGTCTCGACCTGCGTCACCAACTGCCTGTACGGCGCCCTGGGGGTGATGGCGGCCAGCCAGCCGACCATGAACAACCTGACGTTCGGCGACGGCCGCTATCAATATTACGAAACCATCGCCGGCGGGGCGGGAGCCGGCGGGCGTTTCGACGCCCGGGGCCGCCCGATCGGCGGGTTCGACGGCGCCGACGTGGTGCAGACGCTGATGACCAATTCGCGGCTTACCGACCCCGAAGTGCTGGAGCTGCGCTATCCGGTGCGCGTGGAGCGCCATGAAATCCGCCGCGGCTCCGGCGGCGCGGGGCGCTGGCACGGCGGCAACGGCGCGGTGCGCACGCTGCGTTTTCTGGCGCCGATGACGTTGTCGCTGCTGGCCAACGGCTGGGACAATCCGGCTTTCGGACTGGCGGGCGGCGCGTCGGGCGCGCCGGGGCGCAGCCGCATCATCCGGGCCGACGGCCGGGTGGAGCCGCTGCGTCATGCCGATCGGGCGCAACTGCAGGCCGGGGATTGTTTCGAAATAGAAACGCCGGGCGGGGGCGGTTTTGGCCCGCGGCAACAGGAGGAGAGCAAATGACCACGCCGGCGCTTGAAGCCCGTCTGCGCATTCGCAGCGGCGCGCACACCGGACATACGGGCGGTCTGGCGCCCGGTTACGTGCAGGGCAATATTGCCATCCTGCCGGCGTCCTGCGCGGCCGATTTCCTGCGCTTTTGTCAGCGCAATCCGCAGGCCTGTCCGCTGCTCGCCGTCTCCGAGCCGGGGGAGCCGATACTGCCGTCGCTGGGGGAGGGGATCGATATCCGCACCGATGCGCCGCGCTACCGGCTGTGGCGCGACGGTGAGCTCAGCGAGGAATGCGATGATATCCGCCGCCTTTGGCGTAAGGATCTGGTGAGCTTTGTGATCGGCTGTTCGTTCTCGTTCGAACAGGCGCTTATCGAAGGCGGTATTCCCCTGCGCCATGTGGAACAGGGGCGCAATGTCGCCATGTATCGCACCAGCCTGCCCACGCAGCCCGCCGGGCCATTCCACGGCCCGCTGGTTGTCTCGATGCGCCCGCTGCGGCCCGCCGACGCCATCCGCGCCATCCAGATCACCTCGCGTTTTCCCGCCGTTCATGGCGCGCCGATCCATATCGGCAAGCCCGAGTCGATCGGCATACGGGACCTCGCCAATCCTGACTACGGCGACGCCGTGGAGATCGGCGCCGACGAGCTGCCGGTGTTCTGGGCCTGCGGCGTCACGCCCCAGGCCGTCGCGGTGGCCGCCCGCCTGCCGCTGTGCATCACCCATGCGCCGGGTTGCCTGCTGATCACCGATCTGCTCAATTCACGCATGGCCAGCCTGTAATCGGCAGGGAGCCCCTCACGCTCCCGAACCCGGCGTGAGGCGGCTTAAAAGCATCCGCCTGGGGGCGTTATCGATCCCGCATCACGTCCCGGCGGGCCCGATCGACCAGCGACAGGTAGCGATGCAGGCGCTCTTTTCGCTCGGCCAGCAGCAGGCGCTTGGTCCACTCCAGCGCATTGCCGGAATGGGACGCCAGGCGCGCGGCCAGCTCCAATGCCGCGTCATAGGCATTCGGCGCCACCTGGTTGACCAGACCCATGGCCAGCGCCTCGTCGGCAGCGAAAGTGCGGGCGCTGAGCATGATATCCAGCGCGGCGGCCTCGCCGATCAGGCCCGGCAGGGTAATGGCGCTGAAACCTGAAAGCATGCCGTGACGCACTTCCGGAAAGCTGAACTGGGTGTCGTGTTGGGCTATGCGGAAATCACAGTGGATCGCCAGGCTGATGCCCAGGCCCAGAGTGTAGCCGTGTAGCGCCGCCACCACCGGTTTAGTCAGGTCGTTGCCGACGCCGGGCAGGGCGCGCGCCAGCAGGTCGCTGCTCACCGTTTCGCCGGTGGCTTCGATCTCCTTAAGGTCGGAACCGGCGCAAAAAGCCCGCTCTCCGGCGCCGCGCAGCACAATGGCGCGAACCTCGCGGTCCTTTTGCGCCCGCTCCCAGATCTCGGCCAGCTCGCGTTTGGCCGCGCTGGCAGGCGGTCAGCTTCGTTCCCGTCCTGACCCTGCGTCATAATAAGGTGAAGAGCAACGTGGACTGGCTCTACTCCTACGATCGCAACGATATCAGCCTGAAGCTGGAGCGGACTTTCTAAGCGCGCACGTTTACCTATCTGCGGTAATTAGTGGATATCGCTAATGGAAATGAATTTTTTAAATATATTGAAATTTTATATTTGTAATATTATTATTTTTCTCAATAATATTTCATCTTTCCCAAGACTAATGGATTTTTAATCTTGCTTGTTAAAGTTTGTGGGGTATATATAAAGACGAATATAGTTAGTCTGAAAATTTATTCGTTAATCTGAGAGTTAGCCTTTTTATATCTAAAAACATAGAGAGTGAATAAATTGCTGGCTAATTTTTTATCTGCATAATATTCATCTTAATGAAAATATAAGCTATTTAACTATATCAATGGAGTTACAGTGGGACACATGCTGGGAATAAAAGAGTGGATGGGGGTTTCTGGTAAAAAATTTCTCGATGTGAGAAATACGCTGGAAAACTATTTGCTGCAAAGTAATTTTCAATTTTATTATTTTGGCGCGGTATCAAAACGCTCTATTTACAGTGAGAATTCCCATGTGCTCGGTGAAAGCTTTTTAGAGAATTTAATTCAGTTAAATAAAATAAACTCAGATTATATTTTCGCCCCGGAAGGAACATTTCGTGTTTATAACCACATATTAAATTCTGGTGAGTTGCAAAAAAACAAAAAAGGCAAGGTATTTTATTCTCAGGAGTTCATGAGAAATGAGCCCGACTATCAAGTAAAAAATGGGAAAACATTTTCTTTTTGGCAAACAGGGTTTGAATGTTATGGTTATCCATCTGAAGAGTATGCTTGGCTAGCATTGAAAACAACTATTGAAGCATTGTCTTTGTTATCTATTGATAATTTATACTTTAGGATTTCTGACAAAAGGATTATTGAGTCATTACTGGAAGACTTATCTATTGCTGAAAGAAGAAAAATATACGGTCTGATTGATAACTGTTCTGAATCCCCCTGCCTGTTTCAAAAAGAGTTCATTTATCAGGGAGGGAACGTTGCACTGGCTAACGAAATCACTGCCCTGTTGAGTGTGACGCAAAATGAAAATTTCTCGATAAATGACTTGACTCCATATATAAAAAACAAAGAGGCGGAAAGAGGAATCATAGAATTACAGATCATGGCAGAGAAAATAAAAAAAGAATATCCGAAAACCGGTGTAAAAATAATTTCATTCATGCCTAAAAGTTGGGATGCCTGCGACGCTTTGCTTTTTGATGCCAGAATAGTCGGATATCCATATGCTGTAGCTGGCGGAGGGAGTTTAAATGCGCTAAATGAAAAATACAATTGTAATAAAAGTGGCGCCGGTATCGGTATAACCAGATTAGTGGATTATTTAACCGATAATTATTAATGGAGAATCCATGGCTGAGGTAAAAATAATAACAATTTGCGAAAATCATGTAGAGCCTTCATTTGGCTTACGGGCATCACATGGATTTTCGCTTTATATCGAATTTAATGGGAAACGTATTATTTATGATGTCGGTCAAGATGATTCATTCATAAAAAACGCTAAACTGTTAAATATTGATATAACTAAATGTGAGCATATAATTATCAGCCATGGTCATTTTGACCATTCTGGAGCATTAAGCGATGCGATATGTTTTATCTCTCCTGAACGTATTATTATTCAAAAATCAGCCTTTGATAAAAAATATAGATCGTCAGAAGGGAAGTTATCTGATATAGGGATCGGAAGTGAACTAAAGGAAATGAACTTCAATTATGCATATGAAAAATCATTTTTATTGGATGATAATATCTGGGCGCTAGTCAATACACCTAAAACCGCGGAGTGTTTTTCAAGCAAAGAACCATTGTTTGTTGAACGTGATGGTAAAATAATTGACGATGATTTTTCCGATGAGATTAGTCTGGCTATAAAAACGTCCCGAGGATTGATTGTCTTGTCCGCGTGTTCACATCGTGGTTGCTATAATATCTTGGCGCATGCAAAGAAAATAACCGGGGTCGAAAGAATAGCCTGTTTTATCGGTGGCACGCACCTGTGTTTTAAGCATCGTGATGATGCACATAAAGAGTTGAATGAGATAAATAAAATGAATATTGGAAGCTATTTTTTAGGCCATTGCAGCGGATTGGAAAATATCTTCCATCTAAAATCCATCGTTGCTAATCCGAACGATGTTCATGTCAATTATGTTGGTAGGAAAATTTTAATTTAAGAATTAATATGAGCAATTATATATCCCCTTATAAAAAAGATCATAACGGCAGTCTTATAAAACTTGCCACTAATGAAAATCCTTATGCAACGCATGTGGAGTTTGTTTCATCTTTGGAGAAAGATTTATTTAATATAAACAGATATCCTGAAACAGATTCGTTGGAAATTAAATCTATGCTGGGAAGTCTGCATGGAGTAGCCAATGAAAATATCATCTTAGGCGCTGGGTCTGATGAATTAATTACCCTTATTGCAATGAGTTACATCGCTAAAGATGAATATTCAATTATGTCTAATCCAAGTTTTTTTCGTTACAAACAGGCAACGGAGAATGTGGGTGGATATTGTTCTCTTGTAAACGCCAGGAATTTTAATCATGACCTCGAACTCATGGCGATGGCAATTAAAGAAGAAACCAAAGTCGTTTTCTTGTGTAACCCGAATAATCCTACCGGAACATTTATCTATCTTGATGAAATAGAAGCGTTCATTAAAAAAGTTCCTAAGTCAGTATTGGTTGTGGTTGATGAAGCTTATTTCGAATATGTTGAAAATAGTCGGAATGAAACGTCAATAAATTTAGTTCGTAGCCATGATAATCTAATAATATTGCGTTCTTTTTCCAAGTTTTATGGTTTGGCTGGATTAAGAATCGGTTATGCTATTGCTCAAAATGAAATAATAAAAAGGCTATATAAATATAAATCTCCCTACAGCGTTAATTCTCTGGCTATATCGGCGGTAAAAACTATACTTCCGCACCATGAAAGCTACTTTGTTTCACAATATCTTGCCAATTTTAAAAGGGAAAAGAAATTTTTCTACCAAGAACTTGATGGATTAAATATAGATTATATCCCTAGTCAGGCTAATTTTGTTTTTGCGAATTTTTCAGAGAAAATGCCATCCTTATCACTCTTTCTCTCAGCAAGAAATATTGCAATAAGAAACTGTGAAATGTTTGGGTATCCTCAATATGCCAGAATTACAATTGGGAGCGAATCGGAAAATAAAAAGTTATTCTCGGCGATAAGGGATTTTTTATCGGATGGAGGTGTTGATGATTGAGTTAATTTACTTTCTGATTTTTCTTTCTTTTCTGATGTACTTTTTCTTTTTCAGAAGAGCTGAGTTGCCTCAGGTAGGCAAGGTTTTTCTGATGTTCAATATTAAGCTATTGCCGTTTGTATTAGCCATTATAATATTGACCAGTATTATCAGGTACTACATACCTCAAGACGCCATTGTTCGCTATCTGGGAGCATCCAGTCATTTTCATACGGATGTTTTTCTGGGGGCTTTTTTAGGGTGCTTTTTCGAAGGGCCATCAATCATTGCCTTTGTAATCGGGGCAATCCTGATGCAACAAGGTGCGAGCGCGGGTGCGATTACCTCTTTCATATCCTCCTTTTCTATGATTGGTTTAATCGCTATCCCTTTGGAAATAAAAGAGTTAGGGGTTAAATTTACCTTAACGCGTTTTTTCGTAACATTTTTGTTTTCATTGCTTTTCGGCATTGCTGTCCAATTTTTTATAAGCATATAGGAAAAATAATATGTTTGCTGTTGTTTATAGGAATAAGCTATTTGTTTGCTCATTACTCATGCTGGCTATAATAGCATGGGTAAATAAAGCAGATTTTTTAATTATATGGGCAGATATTTTACATGTATGCGGTCAAACGCTGGTTATACTCATCCTGATGTTTGGATTATTAGCTTGTATTAAGCCAATTCTAGATTCTGGCGTCATAAAAGAAAAAATAAGCCGAGCCAGTGATTATAAAAGTATGACGCTGGCAGCTTTACTGGGGCTTGTTATAAGTGGCCCTATCTACCCAGGTTTTACTCTGGGGAAAATGTTATTGGCTAGCGGTGTTCGTGTGAAAACAATAATTATCCTGCTAAGCGTATGGGGCACATTAAAATTACCAATGCTTCCCTTCGAAATCGATATTCTCGGTGGAAAATATACCCTGATTCGTTGGATAGTGACTGGAATTGGCATTGTTATCATGAGTTTGTTATGTGATTTTATTATTACTGCTCTCAATAGAAGGCCAACTCAGCTTCCCCCGCAATAAACAACTGACCGGTATGCCATATGATGCGTAAGGATAGAGGTTCTCTATCCTTCGTTGATTCGTTTACAAGCATGATTTTTATCGAAAACATTCAGGTCCTCCTGAGTTACAATTGATAAGAATTTTTCTGCGTGGTTTTTAACCAGATTCAAGATATTTTTTTACTTGCCAAATGACACTGATAATATTGAATTTCCCTGAGTCTCTATGCTTTTTTTTTAGTTGATATTAAAGGAGTTTTTCAGTAATGGAGATATTTTTTGCATTTGCGTTAAGCAAAAATTTTTTTGCGCCACCTTGCATCTCGTCTTGCTTGTGCTAAATAAAATAGGAAGCATAAAATTTTACAAATGATAACGTCCATGAATTATCGAAAAAATAAAATATAACAAAGACAGAATTAACTAAGTATCTTATGGCGGAAATGTTCTGGCGGCATGTTGTTGCCTGCCGTCCAGTATCTGTTTTTCTGAAAAACAGACAATTTTATTAATTAGGGTGCTACTTTAATTAGGGTTTTTATGATGAATTAATTACCGGCGCGTGATTAATTCACTGTGGATTTCTTTTGCCGGGAATATATGAGTGATGTATTCAGTAGTCTTTTTTCATCACTGATTTTTGACCAATACTCGTTTGGGAGTGGAAGTTAAATGAGTAATTTCTCTATTACCGCGAAAGAAAACGGCGTTACCTCTATGGTCAATACCTCTTCCGGAGAACTGAATTTATCTTCTCCTTCCATTGTGACGTTGCAGGCCGGTCGGCAAGAAATTGCTTCCATGACTCGCTCCGGCAATGACTTGATGGTGACATTTCACTCCGGTGAAAAAGTGGTACTGAAAAACTTTTATATTGCCGGAGAACGCGGCCCCAGCGAATTGGTGCTGGAAGACGAGAATAGCGCGCTCTGGTGGGTAAAAGATCCTGCAACGCAACCTCAATTTGAATCCATTTCCACTATTGATGAGATCACGGCCGGCGCCGGAGGTGCGGAATCTGCCGGCGGTTCTGCCCTGCCGTACATTCTGGGCGGGATCGCCGGCGTGGCGACCTTGGCCGCTATGGCGTCCGATCGCCACGATGATGATGATAACGAACGTGACACCCGCGCACTCGACGCGCCGACGGTAAACATCAGCGAGGATGGCTCTGCCATTAGCGGTGAAGCGGAGCCGGGCGGTAAGGTGACCATTACCGATATCGCCGGTAATGTGTTGAGCAGTATGACGGTGGGGGATGACGGTCACTTTACGCTGCCGTTACCACCGTCGCTGACCAACGGCGAGACGATTAGCGTGGTAGTCAGCGATGCGGCGGGTAATGTTTCTGCTGCGACAACCGTTTCCGCACCTGGCTCCACTCCCCCCTCAGAGCCAACCGATCTGTCTGTGGCGGAAGATGGTGCCGCCGTTAGCGGTAGCGCGGACGTGGGCAGTACGGTGACTATTACCGACGCCGCCGGCAATGAACTGGGCAGGGTGACGGTGGGTGAAGACGGTAACTTTAGCGTGCCGTTATCCCCGGCGCTGACCAATGGCGAGGTGATTAATGCGGTAGCCAGCGACGCGGCTGGCAATACGTCTGCGACGGTTACTTTGAACGCACTGGACACCACCGCCCCTTCAGCCCCAACCGATCTGCTGGTGGCGGAAGACGGCGCCGCCGTTAGCGGCAGAGCCGAAGCCGGCGGCACGGTGACCGTTACCGATACGGCCGGCAACGTGCTGGGCAGCACAATAGCGGGTGAAGACGGCCGCTTTACCATGGCGTTATCACCCGCGCTGACCAACGGCGAGGTGATTAATGCGGTGGTCAGCGATGCGGCGGGTAATACTTCTGCCGAGATCAGCGTCACCGCACCTGATGCTACCGCGCCAGATAATACTGCGCCCTCCGCTCCCGCCGATCTGCTGGTGGCGGAAGACGGTACAGCCGTCAGCGGCAGCGCCGAAGCAGGCAGCACGGTGACCATTACCGATGCGGCAGGTAATGTGCTGGGCAACGTGGCGGTGGAAGATGATGGTCGCTTTACCGTACCGTTATCCCCTGCGCAGACCAACGGCGAGACGATTAGCCTGGTAGTCAGCGACGCTGCCGGTAATGCCTCTGTGGCGGAGAGCGTTACCGCCCCAGATACCATGGCACCGGCGGCGGCTGGTGATCTGTTGGTGACAGAGGACGGTACCGTCGTCAGTGGCACAGCCGAGGCGGGCAGCACGGTGAAGATCACTGATGCAGCCGGCAATGAACTGGGCAACGCAACGGTGGGGAACGATGGCAGCTTTACCATACCGCTATCACCGGCGC
>NZ_KZ819100.1:0-41917 GCF_003115855.1 Brenneria corticis | reverse complement strand
TAGATCAAAGTCCTGGCTGAGAGGCCAGGACTTTGTCATCAGTCTGAGCGGTCGTATCAGGACGACCGCTCTTTTTCAGCAGGTTACCACTCGTAGGCTACCGCAAATAACAGCGCGCGCCGTTGATGCTTTTGTTGCAAATAGCGGGCGTAGTGAATATGGCGGTAAGTGCGCGATTGCGCTTCCAGCCAGCGGCTTCTTCGACGCTGAACCTGACGCAACATCCGCCAGCGGCTGACTTCATTCCGGCTGCGTTTCATGGCATGACTCTTCTATCGATAACTCGCGGCGCATATTATACCCCCTTCATACCGCGATCCAAGCAGTGTTTACCTTTCCGTACCGGCGGAAAAGCGTCATTGCGCGCGCTGATTCGGCGCAAAGGCGTTTCCCCTTTAAGCAAACTATGCGTACACTTTGGCAATGATTTACAACAGGGACCCGTGCCGCGTTTATGACAACATTTTATGCCGTAATCAGTTGGTTACTTGTTTTCAGTTACTGGTTGATGATCGCAGGCGTTACGCTGCGAATTCTGATGAAACGTCGGACTGTGCCCTCAGCCATGGCCTGGTTACTGGTTATCTACATCTTGCCACTTGTCGGTATTTTCGCTTATCTCTCCTTCGGTGAATTACATCTTGGCAAACGCCGGGCGGAACGGGCCAGTAAAATGTGGCCGTCAACGGCGAAATGGCTGCGTGAGCTAAAGGAGTACCGGCGTATTTTCGCCACGGAAAACAGCGAGGTCGCCAGCGCGCTATTTCAACTGTGCGAACGCCGTCAGGGCGTGGGCGGCGTAAAAGGCAACCAGCTGCAACTGCTGACCACCTTTGACGACACCATTAAAGCCCTGATCCGTGATATTGAACTGGCCCATAACAATATCGAGATGGTGTTTTATATCTGGCAATCCGGCGGGCTTGTCGATCAGGTGATGTCGTCGCTGATTGCGGCCGCCCGGCGCGGGGTGAACTGCCGTATATTGCTCGACTCCGCCGGCAGCGTTAAGTTTTTCCGCAACCACTACCCGGAACTGATGCGCACCGCCGGCATTGAAGTGGTCGAAGCGTTAAAAGTGAATTTATTCCGCGCCTTTTTACGACGGATGGATTTACGTCAGCATCGTAAAATTATCCTGATCGACAATCGCATCGCCTATACCGGCAGTATGAATATGGTTGATCCCCGCTATTTCAAGCAGGACGCGGGCGTCGGTCAATGGGTTGACCTGATGGCGCGCATCGAAGGTCCGGCGGCGACGACGCTGGGAATTATTTATTGCTGCGATTGGGAAATGGAAACCGGTCAGCGGCTATTGCCGCCCGCCCCCGACGTCAATATGATGCCGTTTGAACAGGAAACCGGGCACACCATTCAGGTTATCGCCTCCGGACCGGGCTATCCGGAAGAGATGATCCACCAGGCGCTGTTAACCTCGGTTTACTCCGCGCGTAAACAGTTGATTATGACCACTCCCTATTTCGTGCCCAGCGACGACCTGCTGCACGCCATCTGCACCGCCGCGCAGCGCGGCGTGGATGTCAGTATTATCGTGCCGTATAAAAACGATTCGGTGCTGGTGGGGTGGGCAAGCCGGGCGTTCTTTGCCGAGCTGCTGGAGGCGGGGGTAAAAATCTATCAGTTTAAAGACGGGCTGCTGCACACCAAGAGCGTGCTGGTGGATGGGCAATTAAGCCTGGTGGGCACCGTCAACCTCGATATGCGCAGTCTGTGGCTGAACTTTGAAATTACCATCGTGATTGACGACGCCGGTTTCGGCAGCGACCTTTCCTGCGTGCAAGAGGATTATATCGCCCGCTCGACGCTGCTGGACCCGACGCAGTGGCAAAACCGGCCATACTGGCAGCGGCTGGTGGAGCGGCTGTTTTACTTTTTCAGCCCCTTGCTATAAATGCGTGGTTCCTCGTGTTCTAATAGCGCCATTATCTATTAACAGGACATTTGATATGGATTTGAATAACCGCCTGACCGAAGACGAAGCGCTGGAACAGGCCTACGATATCTTTCTCGAGCTGGCCGCCGATAACCTCGATCCCGCGGATATTCTGCTGTTTAACCTCCAGTTCGAGGAGCGCGGCGGCGCCGAGCTATTCGATCCTGCCGAAGACTGGTCAGAGCACGTGGATTTCGACCTCAACCCGGATTTCTTCGCGGAAGTGGTGATCGGGCTGGCGGAGCAGGACGGCGAGGATATTACCGATATTTTTGCCCGCGTCTTAATCTGCCGGGAAAAAGACCATAAGCTTTGCCACATTCTGTGGAAAGAATAAGCCGCCTCCTCTTTTGCCCCGCCTCGCCATACCTTCCCCTGCGCGACGGAGACGGCGATCACGCCTTCGCCGGCAGCAGCGACTGCGGATCAACCTTCAGGCAGGACACCGCATGCGTAAAACTGCCCTCCAGCAGCGGCCGGGTTTTGACGCACTCCGGTCCGACAATCGGGCAGCGCGTGCAGAACACGCATCCCGACGGCGGGTCGATGGGCGAAGGCAGCTCCCCCTCCAGTATCTGTACGCGCTTATTTCTCTCTTTATCGGGGTCCGGAATGGGTACCGCCGACATCAATGCCCGGGTGTAAGGGTGCTGCGGATGGCGATAAACCCGATCGTAAGTCCCCAGCTCCACCGCATGCCCCAGATACATCACCAGCACCCGATCGGAAATATGTTTTACCACCGATAAATCATGGGCGATAAAAATCAGCGACAGCCGCATTTCACGCTGCAACTGGCGCAGCAGGTTTACCACCTGCGCCTGTATGGAGACGTCCAGCGCCGAAACCGGCTCGTCGCAGATCACCAGCCGCGGCTCCAGTATCAATGCCCGGGCGATGCCGATGCGCTGACACTGTCCGCCGGAAAACTCATGGGGATAGCGATTAATCAGATTGGGCAACAAACCCACCTTCAGCATCATCTCCTTGACGCGCTCCTTCACCGCCTGGCGCGACAGTCCGGGGTTATAGGTTTTTAGCGGTTCGGCGATGATTTCACCGATGGTCATGCGCGGATTCAACGACGCCAGCGGATCCTGAAAAATCATCTGAATATCGCCGCGCGCCGCGCGCCACTGCGCCTCGCTCATTCCCAGCATATCTTTCCCCAGCCAGCTGATGCGCCCGGCGCTGGCCTTTACCAGACCGATAATGGCGCGCGCCAGCGTGGATTTGCCGCAGCCGGATTCGCCCACCACGCCCAGCGTTTCCCCCTCATATAAACGGAAGGTCACGCCATCCACCGCTTTCAGCGTCTTAGGCGGCTGCCAGAACCACTGTTTATCATCGCGGACCTCAAAATGCACCTTCAGATCGTCCACTTCCAGCAATACCACCTTTTCCTGCGCCTTATTCATAGCCCCTCCTCGACCGTTCTGAAACAGGCGCGCAGGCGGCCGTTATCAAAAGACTCCAGCGCGGGCGTTTTATGGCATACGTCCATCGCATAAGGACAGCGCGGCCGAAACGGGCAGCCTGGCGGCAGGCGCAGCAGATTCGGCGGATTGCCCGGAATGGTCGCCAGCGACTCATCCTCGGCGTCCAGGCGGGGAACGGCATGCAGCAACCCGACGGAATAAGGGTGGCTGGGATGATAAAAGACCTCGCGCGCGGAGCCATACTCCATGGTGCGCCCGGCGTACATCACCAGCACCTTGTCGCAAATACCCGCCACCACCCCCAAATCGTGGGTGATCATAATAATGGCGGTGTTGAATTCGCGTTTCAGCTCAGCCAATAACGTCATAATCTGCGCCTGTACCGTCACGTCCAGCGCCGTCGTCGGCTCATCGGCAATCAGCAGTTTGGGGCGGCACAGCAGCGCCATGGCGATCATCACCCGCTGACGCATGCCGCCGGAAAATTCATGCGGATACATTTTCATGCGTTTGCGCGCTTCCGGCATTTTTACCGCATCCAGCATGCTGACCGATTGGTCGAAGGCTTCGCTTTTGCTCAGTCGCTTATGCAGCATCAGCACTTCCATCAGCTGCTCGCCGACCCGCATATAGGGATTGAGCGACGTCATCGGATCCTGAAATATCATGGCGATCTCTTCCGCGCGCAGCTTATTCAGCTGACGCTCGGGCAAATTAAGGATCTCGCGGCCATGAAAACGCGCCGAACCGCTAATATGGCCGTTTTGCGCCAGCAGCCCCATCAGCGCAAAGGCGGTTTGCGATTTTCCCGAACCGGATTCGCCGACGATACCCAGCGTCTCGCCGGCGTTGAGGGTAAAATCAAGATCGTTGACCGCGGTGACCTCGCCATCCTGCGTGCGGAAGGTCACCCGCAAATTCCGCACCTTCAGCAGCGCTTCGCGCTCTGCTATTGAATCAATCCCGTTCATCAGGCCACTCCTCAGCGATCTTTCGGATCGAGGGCATCACGCAGGCCGTCGCCGATAAAATTAAAACAAAACAGCGTCACCACCAGAAACGCGGCGGGATAAAACAGCAGCCAGGGAGAAACCTCCATGGAATTGGCGCCGTCATTCAACAGCGCGCCCCAGCTGCTTAACGGCTCCTGGGTGCCCAGCCCCAGAAAGCTCAGAAACGATTCAAACAGGATCATGCTCGGCACCAGCAATGAGGCGTACACCACCACCACCCCCAGCACGTTCGGTACGATGTGGCGCAAGACAATGCCGCGCGTCGATACGCCGGACACTATCGCCGCTTCGATAAACTCCTTGCGCTTCAGGCTGAGCGTCTGTCCGCGCACGATACGCGCCATATCCAGCCAGGAGACCATGCCGATCGCCACAAAGATCAGCAGCATGTTCTGCCCGAAAAAGGTCACCAGCAAAATAACGAAAAACATAAACGGAAACGAGTTGAGGATCTCAAGCAAACGCATCATCACCGAGTCCGTTTTGCCGCCAAGATAGCCGGACAGCGCCCCGTATAAGGTGCCGACGCTGACGGCGACCAGCGCGGCCGCCACCCCCACCATCAGCGAAATCCGCCCGCCGATGGCCACGCGAACCAGCAGATCGCGTCCTGATGAGTCGGTGCCGAAATAGTGCCCGGACGTCATATCCGGCGGCGCCGACATCATGCCCCAATCCGTATCCGCATAATTGAACGGCGACAATAACGGCGCCGCGATGACAAACAGCGTAATCAGCCCCAGCACAATCAGGCTGGCCAGGGCGGCGCGATTGTGGATAAAGCGCTGACGGGCATCCTGCCATAGGCTGCGACCTTCGATTTCCATCTGCTCGCTGAAATTATCCAGGGCCTCAATATCTCTTCGATGCCAAAACATAGCGTCCCCCGGTTGATCAGTAGCGAATTTTCGGATCGATAACGGCGTATAACACGTCAATTATCGCGTTAAATAAAATCGTTAATCCGCCAACTAAAATCGTCAGGCTGAGCACCAACGAATAATCGCGATTCAGCGCCCCATTAACAAAAAGCTGCCCGATGCCCGGTAAACCAAAAATCGTTTCGATAACCATTGAACCGGTAATAATGCCGACAAACGCCGGCCCCATATAAGAGAGCACCGGCAGCATGGCGGGTTTTAAGGCATGGCGCAGAATAATGCGCCGCAGCGGCAACCCCTTGGCGCGCGCGGTGCGAATAAAATTGGAATGCAGCACCTCAATCATCGAGCCGCGGGTAATGCGCGCGATACTGGCGATATAAGAGAGCGACAACGCCACCATCGGCAAAATCATATATCTGGCCTGTCCGCCATTCCAGCCGCCCCCCGGCAGCCAGCGCAGCGTAATGGCGAAGATCAGCACCAGTAGCGGCGCCACCACAAAACTGGGGATCACCACGCCGGTCATGGCAAACCCCATTACCGTATAGTCCCATTTACTGTTTTGATTCAATGCGGCAATCACCCCGGCGCCGACGCCGAAAACCACCGCCAGCAAAAACGCCGCGGCGCCCAGCTTGGCGGAAACCGGAAACGACGCCGCCACCAAATCATTGACCGAATAGTCTTTGTATTTAAATGACGGGCCGAAATCCCCCTGCGCCAACTGCAACAAATAGTTGCCGTATTGCAATATCACCGGATCGTTAAGATGATATTTGGCTTCGATATTGGCCATCACTTCGGGAGGCAGATTGCGCTCGCCGGTAAAAGGACTGCCCGGCGCCAGGCGCATCATAAAAAATGATATGGTGATCAGAATAAACAGCGTCGGAATCGCTTCCAGACAGCGGCGAAAAATAAATTTTAACATTGCCCGCACCTATAAAACCTGCCAAATAAAAGCGGGCGGCTCATGCCGCGCCACCCGCTGTATTATCAGTGCTTAATAATATAAAGATCTTTTACGTAGATATTATCCATCGGATCTTTACCGGTTAAACCGCCGACATACGGCTTCACCAACCGGGTATTGGCGTAATAGTAAACCGGAACGATAACCGCGTCTTTATCCAGCAGCGCTTCGGCCTGTTGATAAACGGCGGCGCGTTCTTCTTCCGTCTTCACCCGCAGCGACCTGGCTATCAGCGCGTCAAAATCGCCGCTCTTATAATGGGAGGTATTACTGCTGCTGTCGGACAGCATGCTGTTGAAAAAGGTGGAAGGTTCATTGTAATCGGCGCACCAGCCAGCACGCGCAAGATCAAAAGAACCCTGGTGACGACTATCCAGGAAGGTTTTCCACTCCTGATTTTCCAGTTTTACATTTACGCCGATATTCTGTTTCCAGATGGAGGCCGCGGCTATCGCCAGCTTTTTATGCAAGTCGGACGAGTTATACAACAAACTAAAGGTCAGCGGTTTCTCCGCGCTATACCCCGCCTCCGCCAGCAGTTTTCTCGCTTCCTGATTGCGCTTCTCCTGCGGCCAGCCGACCCACTCCGGCCGCACGGAGATGATGCCGTCTATATAGGGCGGCACAAAACCATAAGCGGAAATATCCCCCTGACTTTTGACCTTATTGGTTAAAATATCCTGGCTCAGCCCCAGACGCAGCGCGGTTCTTACCCGCACGTCGTTAAACGGCGCCTTCTGGTTGTTGATTTCATAGTAGTAAGTGCACAGATAGGGGTTGACCTTCACTTCCTGCGGGATCTCTTTCTTTAACTTCTGGAACAGTTCTATCGGCAGGTAGTTATAAGTCATATCGATTTCACCGCTGCGATAGCGGTTAACGTCGGTGACTTCCGAAGCGATTGGCAAATAGGTAACCTGGTTAATCACGGTACGGGCGTTATCCCAGTACTGCGGATTGCGCGCCAGCACGATTTTTTCATTCACCACCCACTCTTTCAGCTGATAGGCGCCGTTCCCCACCCAGTTCTGCGGCTGCGTCCACTTTTCACCGAACGTCTCCACCGTGGTTTTGTTTATCGGCGACAGCGCGACATAAATAGGCAGTTTGTAAAAATAGGGAACCGCCTCGCTGAGCGTCACTTCCAGGGTATAGTCGTCCAGCGCTTTTACCCCCAGGGTTTCCGGGCTCTGCTTGCCGGAGATGATGTCGTCGATATTCAGCAGATGGCCGTATTGCAGGTAGCTGGCGTAAGGGGACGCGGTTTGCGGATCGGCCAGGCGCCGCCAGCTATAGACGAAGTCCTGCGCGGTGACCGGCTCGCCATTCGACCAGCGCGCGTCCTTGCGCAGATGAAAGGTCCAGACTTTAAAATCCTTGCTGTCCCAGCTTGCGGCCACGCCGGGAATCGGATGTCCGTTGACGTCTGAAATCACCAATCCTTCATACAGATCGCGCGCCACATTGGACTCGGGCACCCCTTCTATCTTGTGGGGATCCAGCGACGCCACTTCGGCGCCGTTGTTACGCACCAGAGTCTGTTCTTTCGCCAGTTCCACCCCGGAAGGAACCTCCGCCGCCCATCCACTGGCACATGACGCCATAACCAACGTCGCCATCATTCCGGCGACAACGTTTTTTTTCATTTTGTCCTTTTCCATCATTTATCCGCCCTGTTTTTATACCGCGATATATCCGGCTATTCACAGCCACACCTTAACCCCGTGCGCACCCTTAAACGCGAGCTGTTATAACCTACATCCCACTCGCATGATAAATAAGAAAAATTTATTAATAAGCATTGCCAACGAATGTATCCTGAAGCAATTAATAAGAGCATACACCGTCAATATTTTTAATATGCATGATATTCGGTTTCATATCCGTTAGAAAAGTCACTGAATAATACTGACAGGAAACATTGCTAATTATTTGATAATACAAGTTATTATCTAAAGAGCTTTAGTATGGGAATCAATATTATTCTTAAAAACAACATGTTAATAAAAATCGATCCGACGATAATCGCATCAGATCGACTGGTGCATAAAATAACGTCAAGCGTCGCATCCCCACCCCATAATGTGATGAATGTCATTAATTTCACAAAATAACACATAAGCAGACATGGTAGAAAGGGATACGGATCACGATTAATAGATAACGCCACAACGAAAATGCGCCCTAAGACATAAGTATTATTTATGAAAAAATTAAAGAGAGAGAGATGTGCGAATTATGCAAAAAGATGAGAATTACTCTCAACAACACCTTGCTGAAAGGAGTCAGCATAAGAAAAACTAGAGGGAGATCACAAAAAAAATAGTCTAAGGCGGGTATGCTGTCACTTATCCAGTTAAACCGACAAGCCACCGCGGTTTGTCTATTGTCAAACTGTGACCAAGCTCTTTGAGTCAATGAATATAGAAGAGTGTTGATGGAACCTCAAGTGTGGTTGCCCGGACAGGACCCGCGTTATCTATCTATACTTTTTACTGAGCAGACCATTGACTGAAAGAGTTTAACATTATCAGGAGAGCATTATGGCCGTAACCAATGTTGCTGAACTTAACGCACTGGTCGCAAGAGTAAAAAAGGCACAGCATGAATTTGCCAATTTTACTCAGGAACAAGTCGACAGAATCTTCCGGGCAGCCGCACTGGCTGCTTCCGATGCCCGGATCCCCTTGGCGAAGATGGCTGTCGCCGAATCCGGGATGGGGATTGTGGAAGATAAAGTGATTAAAAACCACTTTGCTTCCGAATACATTTACAACGCCTATCAGGATGAAAAAACCTGTGGCATCCTCTCCACCGATGACACATTCGGCACCATTACCATTGCCGAGCCCATCGGGCTGATTTGCGGTATCGTTCCGACCACCAACCCCACATCCACTGCGATTTTTAAAGCGCTGATCAGTCTGAAAACCCGTAACGGCATTATCTTTTCCCCGCATCCGCGGGCAAAAAACGCCACCAATAAAGCGGCGGATATCGTGCTGCAGGCGGCTATCGCCGCCGGCGCGCCTAAAGATATCATCGGCTGGATCGACCAGCCTTCCGTCGAACTCTCCAACCAATTAATGCACCATCCGGATATCAACCTGATTCTGGCGACGGGCGGACCGGGCATGGTCAAAGCCGCATACAGCTCCGGTAAACCGGCCATCGGCGTAGGCGCGGGCAACACGCCGGTTGTTATTGACGAAACCGCGGATATCAAGCGCGCCGTTGCGTCCATCCTTATGTCGAAAACCTTCGATAACGGCGTGATTTGCGCCTCGGAACAATCCGTGATCGTGGTAGACAGCGTTTATAACGCCGTCCGTGAACGCTTTGCCTCCCATGGCGCCTACATGCTGAAAGGCAAAGAGTTGCAGGCCGTTCAAGGTATTTTGCTGAAAAACGGCGCGTTGAACGCGGCGATTGTCGGTCAGCCGGCGGCGAAAATCGCTGAACTGGCGGGTATTACCGTGCCGGCGAACACCAAGGTGCTGATCGGCGAAGTCACGGAAGTTGACGAAACCGAACCCTTCGCTCATGAGAAGCTGTCGCCGACGCTGGCGATGTATCGCGCCACCGACTTTAACGATGCCGTGCTCAAGGCGGAAAAACTGGTGGCGATGGGGGGTATCGGTCACACGTCCTGTCTGTATACCGACCAGGACAACCAGACAGATCGCGTGAATCACTTCGGCGACATGATGAAAACCGCCCGTATTCTGATCAACACCCCGGCTTCACAAGGCGGGATCGGCGATCTGTATAACTTTAAGCTCGCCCCTTCCCTGACGCTGGGCTGCGGTTCCTGGGGTGGCAACTCCATCTCGGAAAACGTCGGTCCAAAGCACCTGATCAACAAGAAAACGGTAGCTAAGCGAGCAGAAAACATGTTGTGGCATAAACTTCCCAAATCAATCTATTTCCGTCGCGGCTCATTGCCGATCGCGCTGGAAGAGGTCGCTTCAGACGGTGCGAAACGCGCCTTTATCGTAACTGACCGTTTCCTGTTCAATAACGGCTATGTCGACCAGATCAACGACGTACTGAAACGTCAGGGGCTGGAAACCGAAATATTCTTCGAAGTTGAAGCGGACCCCACCCTGAGCATCGTGCGCAAGGGCGCGGAACAGATGAACTCCTTTAAACCGGACGTCATCATTGCGCTGGGCGGCGGTTCCCCGATGGATGCGGCGAAAATCATGTGGGTGATGTACGAACACCCCGATACGCATTTTGAAGAGCTGGCCTTACGCTTTATGGACATCCGCAAGCGTATCTACAAGTTCCCGAAAATGGGCGTGAAAGCCAAGATGATCGCCGTTACCACCACCTCCGGCACCGGCTCCGAAGTAACGCCGTTCGCCGTGGTGACCGACGATGCGACAGGTCAGAAATATCCATTGGCCGACTACGCATTAACCCCGGATATGGCGATTGTCGACGCCAACCTGGTGATGAATATGCCGAAATCGCTGTGTGCGTTCGGCGGGCTGGATGCCGTCACCCACGCGCTGGAAGCCTATGTTTCCGTACTGGCGAATGAATATTCGGACGGTCAGGCCCTGCAGGCGCTGAAACTGCTGAAAGAAAACCTGCCGGCCAGCTATCATGAGGGCGCCAGGAATCCCGTCGCGCGTGAACGCGTACACAACGCCGCGACCATTGCCGGTATCGCGTTTGCCAACGCTTTCCTGGGCGTCTGTCACTCCATGGCGCATAAACTGGGCTCGGAATTCCACATCCCGCACGGTCTGGCCAACGCCATGTTGATTGCCAACGTTATCCGCTATAACGCCAACGACAATCCAACCAAGCAAACCACCTTCAGTCAGTATGACCGTCCGCAGGCGCGCCGTCGCTATGCCGAAATCGCCGACCATCTGGGCCTGTCGGCGCCAGGCGACCGCACCGCGCAGAAGATCGAGAAATTGCTGAAGTGGCTGGAAGAAATCAAGGCGGACCTGGGTATTCCGACGTCTATCCGTGAAGCCGGCGTACAGGAAGCCGATTTCCTGGCGAAAGTGGACAAATTGTCCGAAGACGCCTTCGACGACCAGTGTACCGGCGCCAACCCGCGCTATCCGCTGATTTCAGAGCTGAAACAGATTCTTCTGGATACCTATTACGGACGCAAGTTCTCGGAACATACCAAAGAGACTGCCGAAGTCGCTGCCGCACCCGCAGCAAAAGCGGCGAAGCAAGCCAGGAAAGTGACTGGCTGACCCATTGCCAATAATCCTTACCATCATCGTCATCCCCGCGCATGCGGGGATCTACTTTCAGGTAGGACGTTGATATCAGGAAGATTCCTGCTAGCGAAGGCGGGACCTGCAGGAATAACGGATTTGGATTTCGCTATTGCGCATGGCTACTTTGTCAACGCTCCGATACCCTGACGGTTATACCGCCAGGGTTTTTTTACGCCCATAGCCGCTTTCAATCTCGTCTCCTGGCGCCTCAGCGCCCGTCTGCCGGGATCTTTCCCAAGAGGCGACTCACCCTTCCGGTTCACACAAAATAGCCCGAGAGTCTTGCTGTCGGGCTTTATTGCGGGAGAAATGGCTGAGAGTCTTATCGCTTTCCCTATTTGATTTCACCTCTGATCAGTCCCAACGCAATCTTATAATGCTTGCGGCAAACGGAAACATAGCTTTCATTACCGCCGATAACCACCTGTTCCCCTTCATCAAGAGGATTTCCCTGCGCGTCGAGCCGTAATACGCGGTTCGCTTTACGGCCGCAGTGGCAAATCGTTTTGAGTTCAATCAGCTTATCCGCCCAGGCTAATAAGTAGTGGCTGCCAGAAAACAGCTCGGCGCGAAAATCCGTGCGCAGGCCATAACACAATACCGGGATATCCAATTGGTCCACCACGTCGGAAAGCTCGCTGACCTGTTCGCGCGTCAAGAACTGGCATTCATCAATTAATACGCAATGAATCGGCTGGCTACGGTGTTCTTTCGCCAGCAGGTTAAATAGCGATGTCCGCGGATTAAACAATAGCGCCGGCGAAGAAAGGCCGATACGCGAACTTACCACCCCCACCCCGTCCCGGTTATCTATTTCTGCGGTGAAAACCAGCGCCCGCATACCTCGTTCCTGATAGTTATATGCCGACTGTAATAGCGCGGTAGATTTCCCTGCATTCATTGCTGAATAATAAAAATAAAGTTGAGCCATACCCGGATGCTCCAAAAGAGAGGCTATATCATGCATGCGCTAAAAATTTATTGTAACAACTCGGCGTTGGCCCATGCAACGGACTATTACTTACGCAAGCTCGCCGGGTTAGCGCAATTGATAGACGCAGCGGGATAAATGATATAAACATTCCTTATAAGGCAGAGCGCAGCGCAATATCTTATCGAGCAGATGGGCATTGAAAAAATGACGGATTAAATGTATTTTTAGCGCGGTGTGGGTTTTTATATTCCTGTAACACCGTGTGTGATATCTGTTTTAAAATGGCAATTTTTAACAAACTTACAAATTTGACTATTGCAGAAAAGAAAATAGCACTCTATTATCACACTACATACACGCCACCAATAATATAAATTTGAGATTATCACAATGAGCGAAGCACTAAAGATTCTAAACAACATCCGTACTCTGCGTGCCCAGGCAAGAGAATGTAGTCTGGACACTTTGGAAGAAATGCTGGAGAAACTGGAAGTCGTGGTAAATGAACGCCGCGAAGAAGAAAGCCAGGTTCAGGCAGAAGTTGAAGAACGTGCACGTAAATTACAGCAGTATCGTGATATGTTGATTGCAGACGGTATTGACCCTAACGAGCTATTACAATCTTTAGGCTCAGTCAAAGTCGCCGGTAAAAGCAAGCGTGCCGCCCGCCCCGCCAAATATCAATATACCGATGAGAATGGCGAAGTAAAAACCTGGACCGGCCAGGGCCGCACTCCGGCGGTAATCAAAAAAGCGATCGAAGAACAAGGTAAATCATTGGACGATTTCCTGCTCTAATTCGTTTTCGGATAACACAAAGCGCCAAAAACCCTTGATCTTTATCAAGGGTTTTTTGTGGAAAAAACAGTATGGCGGTGAAATTTTATGCTCTCCGCCTCTAATAAAGCAGAGAGCCGTCTTTACCGAATATTATTTCTCTTCCGCTTCAATCGTTTCCCGCAGCCATTGGGTGAGGTCGTCGCCCAGGCTATCATGGCGCAGGCCATATTCCACGAAAGCCTGCATATACCCGAGTTTGTTGCCGCAATCATGGCTAACGCCTTTCAGGTGATACGCTTCCACCGTTTCTTTTTCCATTAACATGGCGATGGAGTCCGTTAACTGAATTTCATTACCCGCTCCCGGCGGTGTTTTTTCCAACAGGGACCAAATTTCAGCCGAAAGAACATAACGGCCGACAACGGCTAAATTAGATGGCGCTTCAGAGGCCTTCGGCTTTTCTACTACGCCGACCATTGGCGCACTATCACCGGGTTTTAATTCCACCCCTTTGCAGTCTACTACGCCATAGCTGCTAACATTCTCAACCGGCTCAACCATAATCTGGCTATGCCCCGTTTCAGAAAAACGTTGCAACATTTCGCTCAGATTATCTTTCTGCAGATCCGATGCATATTCATCAATAATCACGTCTGGCAAAATAACCGCCACAGGTTCATCACCCACTAATGGATGCGCGCATAATACGGCGTGCCCTAATCCTTTAGCCAGCCCCTGGCGAACCTGCATAATAGTAACGTGCTTCGGACAAATAGATTGAACTTCTTCCAGCAGTTGGCGTTGAACTCGTTTTTCCAGCATGGCTTCCAGCTCAAAGCTGGTATCAAAATGGTTCTCAATTGAATTCTTGGATGAGTGGGTGACCAGAATTATTTCATTGATTCCCGCAGCGATGCACTCATTGACAACATATTGAATTAGCGGTTTATCTACCAACGGCAGCATCTCT
Organism: Brenneria corticis; assembly: GCF_003115855.1. Taxonomy (GTDB): domain Bacteria; phylum Pseudomonadota; class Gammaproteobacteria; order Enterobacterales; family Enterobacteriaceae; genus Brenneria; species Brenneria corticis. The sequence continues at coordinate 27,712 of NZ_KZ819100.1, read as the reverse complement.
TTGGGAATAGCCTTGGTGGCGGGCAACATGCGCGTTCCCAACCCCGCTACCGGGATAACCGCTTTTTTTACTTTTTTATTAAAAATAGACATAAACAACCTCTTATATATCGTTCAAATAATGAACTTTATTTGTCTGGCCTAAACAGGATAAGTATACCAGTTTAGCCGGGCCACGCTTGCCCACCGTGGCGTTCAATAAAAATAAGGTAACAGGTTACATAGTAGAAAATAAAAAATAATAACGGAAGCCGAACGCCGCCTGAAGAGAGTGATCGTCCCAGCTATCAGACTATTCTGTAGCAAGCATTAGCCGTAAACGACCTCCGCCTCCCCATATCTGACACTGCCAGGCATCGCAATGGTGGTTTAACTGATTAAGGTAGGCTTCATCAAGCGTTCCCAATGGCACGCCGCTATTCAGCGCGATCTGACGCTCATTGACGTTCAGCGTGGCATTTAAACCGGCGGATATCAGTATCAGCTGTTTTAATTCCCGATGATAATAGCCAACCAATAGGGGGAAACGTCCTTCCAGACTTGCCTGGCGCAGCAGTTGATTGACCTGTTTTAATAAAATCGGCAAATGAGGCAAACGGTGCTGTTGATTTGCCAGATGCTCCTGAAGCACCCCGTTGAATAGCGTGCGGAGCAATAGCGCGGCCAGCGTGCCGTTATTGTTTACCGCCTGGGTAACATCCAGGCAATAGAACGCCAGCTCATCTTCAGAGAGCGCGGCAATATCCAGCACCAGTCCCGGCTGTTCGGCAACGGTAAGCTGACGGTAATTTATTCGGCAACGCGCAAGCGTTTGCTGCACCGGCGGCTGCAACTGCGCCAACAGCTTTGCCACGGTTTCAGGCGACTGATTAAGCGAATCCATATCCAGCATTAATTGCTCAAGCTCATTTGACGGCGACGTAAACATATCCGGATACAGGCATGACATAACCGACTCACGCAAGCGAGCATAGTCACGAATGGGCTTCAGCAATACATCCTGCACGCCAAGCCGCAGAACTTTTGCCACATCCGCCATTTGGCTGGTCGCGGATATCACCAGTATCGGGGTATTGTTATCTTTTAAACGCAGATGTTCGAGAAACTCAATGCCGCCCATCGTCGGCATTTTCAGATCGCAGATGATTAAATCAGGATGATGATGCTCTAAAACGCTTAGCGCCTCCAGACCATGGATAGCCTCCAAAACGGCGGCGCCAAGCGAAGTCAGATAACCGGAAAGCACCGAGCGGAAAACGGCTTCATCCTCGATAACCAAAATATGTTTACCCGCCAACGGTTGTTCCATCAGTTACCCCTTACTTCAAACTCTTTGTTATCCAGACTTGCGTTATCGCCTACGCTCATAACGTCTGACGCCGTGTGCGCAGGATATTCAGTGCGACTTGTTGACCAAAGGCAGCAATTCATCACGTTTCTTCTCCACGGCCTGGCGACCGGCCTCAATCGCTTCCTGCGCCCGATGAAAATCCAGAGTGGCAATCTGCGGGCAATAAGGCTGTATGATCACATCGGGCGGGTCGCCCGCCATCCGGGTCATCTTCAGCCTGTTTTCAAGAATCTGAATTGATGTGCTCATGATTTCCATCGCCGTCGGCGAGACCACGGTGCGCTGGCGATGTCCCCGCAACAGACGCTCACGAATTTTACCGCGCCAGTTATTGGCAACCACCCCCACTTCAGGTTCCGACGCCGTCGGCTTAATCGATAGAAAATCGTGATGATTAAGGCTGGCATCCTGTTGCAAATCAACGGCGATCACAACATCGGCCCCCATAGCCCTGGTCAATGATACCGGCACCGGATTCACCACCGCGCCATCCACCAGCCAATAGCCGTTAAAGCGAACGGGAGACAACAGGCCGGGTATGCTGCAAGACGCTCTGATTGATTGATGCAAATCCCCCTTCGTCATCCAGAGCTCCCGCCCGGTGCTCAGATTGGTCGCCACGGCGCCATACTTAATATCACAATCCTCAATCCGTTGCGTATGTAACAGATGTTTTACATTATTAAACACCCTGTCGCCGCGCAACAGACCGCCGCGCTGCCAGGAGAGATCCATCAGGCGGATAACATCCCAATAGCCAAATGCGCTGACCCAGCGCTCCATGGCATCCAGTCGGTGCGTCGCATAAGCGGCGCCGACCAAGGCGCCGACGGAACAGCCGGCTACCACATCAACTTCAATTCCCAGCTCCGTAAGTGCCTTGATCACACCAATGTGAGCCCATCCTCTGGCGGCCCCGGAGCTTAATGCCAGACCAACTTTTATCTGTCGCATGGTTGCCTCATGTGTTTTCATTCTAGCGCACATTGCTACATCCTGAGCTTATTAGGTAACATATCGGCATCCTGAATAGGGATCCCACTATTATTTATCACGTTTTTTATAATTAAGTTTTCTTCAGGAGATGCTGTGCCGGAATCTTGCCCCTGCGGCAGCGGGTCGCCATATCGATCGTGCTGCCAGCCATACCTCAGCCATGCCGCTCAGCCCGCCGATCCCGTTACCTTGATGCGCTCCCGCTATACGGCCTATGTCAGACGGGATGTGGACTACCTGATAGCGACCTGGCATCCCGAACTGCAGCCGGAAAAATGGCGCGCCGCCATTGCCGAAAGCTGTCAGGATACTCGCTGGCTGGGACTTAGCATATTGGCAACCTCCGCCGGCGACACGCCGGATGAAGGTTATGTCGAATTCGCCGCCCGTTATTCGTCCGCCGCGGACCAACAACAGACGGGATTAATCATGCGGGAGCGCTCACGCTTCCTTCGCCATCATAATCGCTGGTACTATATGGACGGCGTTCATCTGCAAACCGGCAGAAACGAGCACTGTCCGTGCGGTTCCGGCAAAAAATACAAAAAGTGTTGCGGACAGTAAGAAACAGAGATTAACCCGCAGTGAATTCCGGCACTGCATTAACATACGGTCGTTATTTTAGTTTTGGACAGGATCCACGCGCTCATGCAACCCCAGAATATACAAAGAAAAGTTTTACGCACCATTTGCCCGGACGCTAAAGGGCTTATCGCAAAAATCACCAATATCTGTTACAAGCACGAACTCAATATCGTGCAAAACAACGAGTATGTGGATCACCGCACCGGGCGTTTTTTCATGCGCACCGAACTGGAAGGTATTTTCAACGATACCACCCTGCTGGCCGATCTGGACGGCGCGCTTCCCGAAGGCTCGGTTCGTGAACTGACCAGCGCCGGCAACCGCCGGATCGTCATTCTGGTGACCAAGGAAGCCCACTGTCTGGGCGATTTGTTAATGAAAAGCGTCTACGGCGGACTGGATGTCGAAATCGCCGCGGTTATCGGCAACCATGAAACATTACGCACCCTGGTTGAGCGGTTTGAGATCCCGTTCCATCTGGTCAGCCATGAGGGGCTTACCCGGGAAGAGCACGATCAGCAGATGATCGCGCAGATTGACCAGTATCAGCCGGATTACGTGGTGCTGGCGAAATACATGCGGGTGTTGACCCCGGCGTTTGTGCAGCATTATCCCAATCAGGTCATCAACATCCACCACTCATTCCTGCCGGCCTTTATCGGCGCCCGGCCCTATCATCAGGCCTATGAGCGCGGCGTGAAAATCATCGGCGCCACGGCGCACTACGTGAACGACAGCCTGGATGAAGGCCCGATCATCATGCAGGACGTTATTCACGTCGACCATACCTACACGGCCGATGATATGATGCGAGCCGGACGCGACGTCGAGAAAAACGTATTAAGCCGCGCGCTTTACCGGGTGCTGGCGCAGCGTGTTTTTGTCTACGGGAATCGCACCATTATTCTTTAATTTGCCGATCGGACATCGTTTTATCCGCCAGAACGCACCGAATGGAATAAAAAATCGGCAACCAAGTTTATTTTTGATATATCAGGCTTTACAGCGGCGCGTCATTTGATATGATGCGCCCCGCTTGAAACGAAAGCATCTTGCAGTAAGGCCAGTGGTGGGGTTCCCGAGCGGCCAAAGGGAGCAGACTGTAAATCTGCCGTCACAGACTTCGAAGGTTCGAATCCTTCCCCCACCACCACTTCTAAGACTTCCCTGAATTAAATTCCAGCACTCAGCTTTCAGATTCCCGTAGGGGAAGGTGAGAACCTTCGACCAAGGTTCGGGCGTGAGATTAACTCTTCCAACTCCCCGGTCCGTAAGAAAAAACCGGCAACTGCCACGACCAGCGGATCGCCGCCAGACGCAGCGACAAGCCAATGGCGAAAGAAACCAGCAGGTTGATATCATGATTCACATTGAGCGACTTCAACCCCAGATACAGCAGCGCGACCAGCAACGAAACGCTGGCATAGAGCTCTTTCTTTAATACCATCGGAGTGCGGTTACAAAAGATATCGCGCAGAATGCCGCCGAAAATCCCCGTCACAATCCCGGCCATAATCACCACCGTCAGGGAATAATTCAGCGCCAGCGCGACATTGCAGCCGATAATGGTAAAGGCGATCAGCCCCATGGCGTCCAGCACCAGAAACAGGCGATGCAAATGATGCATAACGCGCGCAATGATAATGGTGAAGAGGCCGGCGCCGATGGTGAGATAGATATAGCCGGGGTGTTGCGTCCAGCCGATGGGATAGTTGCCAAGAAGAATGTCGCGCACCGTGCCGCCGCCCAGCGCGGTGATAAACGCAATCATGCCGACGCCGAAAATATCCATATTGCGACGCCCGGCGGCCAGCGCGCCAGACATGCCTTCAGCGGTGATGGCGATCAGATAGATGTAAGTCAGCACACAATATTTCCTGTGAAATGTGCCCCTCCCTCTGTCCGTTTTACCTGAGAGTTTACGCGGCGTTCGCCGCTTGCCCCTTCGGTGGGTTGTCGCAACAACCTCTCTCCAGTTGGCTGAAATGGAATTCGCAGTATGGCGGCCTGAGCGATTATGGGAGTTTGCGCCTTCGGCGGAGCCTCGATGGCGAGGCTCTCTCTCCTGCGAATTGCGGAGTATACGGGCTCCGCCTTCCCGGTTCAATCCGCCGCGGCCGAATCTTGTTTACCCGTTGAGCGACTCCCCACGCCGGCGGTGACTCACGGCCTGAATTTCTGTTACCATCGGGAAACATTTTCATTGAACGGCAGCGAATATGAAGGTTGTTTCTTTTAATATCAATGGACTAAGAGCGCGTCCGCATCAGTTGGCCGCCATTATCGAACAGCACCGGCCCGATGTGATCGGCCTGCAGGAAACCAAAGTCCATGACGATATGTTTCCCCTGGACGAAGTGAGCCGGCATGGCTATCACGTTTTTTATCACGGACAAAAAGGCCACTATGGCGTCGCGCTTTTGTGCAAGACCCCGCCTATTGCCGTGCGCCGCGGTTTTCCAACGGATGAGGAAGACGCCCAGCGCCGCATCATTATGGCGGATTTTGCTACCGAACAGGGAACGCTTACCGTGGTAAACGGTTATTTTCCGCAGGGGGAAAGCCGCGATCATCCGATTAAATTTCCTGCCAAGACACGCTTTTATCAGGATCTTCAAAACTATATCGAGCAGCACCATCTCGCCGCTCACCCCTTAATCATTATGGGCGATCTCAATATCAGCCCCACCGATCTTGATATCGGCATCGGCGAAGACAATCGCAAGCGCTGGCTGCGCACCGGGAAATGCTCCTTCTTGCCGGAAGAACGCGAATGGCTGGCCCGGTTACAAGGCTGGGGGCTCGTCGATACGTTCCGCGCCGCCAATCCGCACTGTAACGACCGTTTTTCATGGTTTGACTATCGTTCCGCCGGTTTCGATACCAACCGGGGGCTGCGCATCGATTTGATACTGGCCAGCCGGCCGCTGGCTGAACGCTGTACCGATACCGGCATCGACTATGATATCCGGGCGATGGAAAAGCCGTCCGACCATGCGCCGATATGGGCCGAGTTCGCGGTGTAATATAACGACGCGGTGGCGCGGCGCGACCGCGCTTACCCGGCGGTGTTTAAGCATTGCCGCTACGGTTTGATCGGCTGCCAAATCAGATTATTGGTCCCCAGCGTCTGTTTATCCCGCACGCACTGCAGGATCACCCCGTCCACTTTCAACACCGCGCCTTCCGTATAGTTGCGGTTCTCGTAAACGCAACAGCGCATACAATTATTATTCCGCTCCCGCGCGGCGGTGCCCGCGCCCCACGCTTCGGCGGGAACCGGCACCACAACCTCCGTTCCGCCGCGATTCGCCTGCGCCGCCGACGGCAGCGCCAGCACGGCGACGATAAACCAGCCAGCTAACCATCTCATTGACTCTGCTCCTTCTCTTTGCGTTGCGGCTTGCGCCGCTTTTTACCGCTCACCGGGGGAGCCGTGATGCCCTTGAACGCGCTCACGGCCCGGCCTGCTCTGGCCTGATGAATCAACTCCTGCAACGTCTGAGTCAGCGGCTGCATAAAATCCTGATAGCGGCACTGTTTTTCGCTGATTTGCGTCAGCGTCGCTTCCCAGTGCGCCGTCATATCCGGATGCGCGGCGCTGTCCGGCAGAGAGTGGATTAATGCCCGCCCCGCCTCGCTGGCATGGATATAACGCCCCTTCTTGAACAGAAACGTACGCTTGAACAGCAGTTCGATAATGCCCGCGCGCGTCGCCTCGGTACCTAAACCATCGGTAGCGCGCAGGATTTTCTTGAGCGCTTTATCCTGCACAAATCGCGCGATGCCCGTCATCGCCGACAGCAGGGTGGCGTCGGTAAACGGCCGCGGAGGCTGAGTTTGCCGTTCCACCACTTCACCGCGTTCGCACAGCAGTTCATCGCCTTTGGCGACCACCGGCAGCGGCGTGCCCTCATTCTCTTCATCGCGCTCCTTGCCCCCCAGCAGCGTGCGCCAGCCGGCTTCCGCCAGAAAGCGGGCTTTGGCGACGAATTTCCCGCCGGCGATATCCAGATCGATAACGCATTTACGGAACACGGCGTCCGGACAAAACTGCATGATGTACTGACGGGCGACCAGTCCGTAAACGTTGCGCTCGTTATCCGACAATGCGGTATGAGAACTGCGGGCCGTGGGGATAATCGCATGGTGGGCATCCACTTTACCGTCATCCCAGCAGCGGTTGCGTTTGTCGATATCCATTACCGGCTGCGGTAATAAATCCGGCTGATGCACCGAAATGGCGTTCAGCACCGCATGGCGCCCGGCAAAATGCTCTTCCGGCAGGTAGCGGCTATCGGAACGCGGGTAGGTAATCAGCTTGTGGGTTTCATACAGCTTCTGGCAAATATCCAGCACCTGCTGGGCGCTGAGTCCGAAGCGTTTGGCGGCTTCAATCTGCAGCGTCGACAGCGAATAAGGCAGCGGCGCCGTTTCCGACTCGCGTTTATCATTGTAGCCGGTCACCCATGCGGGCTGGCCGTCAATGCGCTTGACCACGTGCTCCGCCAGGGAGCGATGCAATAAGCGCCCTTCCTCATCCTGATAAGGCTCGCAGGATTCGCTCGGCTGCCAGAGCGCGACAAAGCGTTCGCCGGCGGGGGTGATGATATGAGCTTTAACTTCGAAATAATCTTTCGGCACGAAGTTTTCGATCTCTTCATCCCGACGAACCACCAGCCCCAGCACCGGCGTTTGCACCCGGCCCACCGACAGCACGCCGTCATAGCCGGCATTACGTCCCAGCAGCGTATAGGCCCGGGTCATATTGATGCCATACAGCCAGTCGGCGCGGGAACGGGCCAGCGCGGAAACGCACAGCGGGATGAATTCCCGGTTCTCGCGCAGTCTGGCCACCGCCCGTTCAACCGCCTGGGGATTCAGGTCGTTAATCAGGCAGCGGCGCACCTGATGACGCTTTTCTTGCGGTAGCGAGAGATATTCCAGCACCTCGTCGACCAGCAATTGTCCTTCACGATCGGGGTCGCCCGCGTGAATGATTTCATCGGCTTCCTGCAGTAATTTTTTGATGGCGTTAAGCTGTTTGCTCACCGCCGCACGGGGCTGCAGCAGCCACTTCTGGGGGATAATGGGTAAGTCGGCCAACGACCAGCGCGCATAGCGCGCGTCATAAACGTCGGGCTGCGCCTGCTCAAGCAGGTGCCCGATGCACCAGGTCACGACATCGTCCTGACCGCAGGCAATAAAACCATCGCCGCGTCGATGCGGTTTAGGCAACACATCCGCAATCGCCCGCGCGAGGCTGGGCTTTTCGGCAATAAAAAGTCGCATTACGCACCATTACGCTGAAAGACTGTTTTCAACCGCCGTTGTGCAAAACCGGGAAGCGGCAACGAGGCGCGAAGACCTTTCAATGCGCGTTTATCAGAAATAACGGACGAATTTTTCACTATCAAGCGGCGTCACCTTGGTCGATGCCTTTAGCTGCGGCGTCCCCAGATAGAGGAAGCCGACGATGTCGTCCTGCTCACGGCAATGAAAAGCCTCGCGCACCAACGGATGATGCGTCCAGGCGCCGCTGCGCCAGATCCCGTTGAACCCCTGCGCCAGCGCGGCCATTTGCATCGCCTGCACCGCGCAGCCGGCGGAAACCACCTGCTCCCAGCGCGGAACTTTGGGATTTTCCGCGCAGTGCGCCACCACGGTAATAATCAGCGGCGCGCGGAACGGCGCCAGCCTGGCTTTTTCTATCCCGGCTTCATCCATACCCGCCTGCTGCGCCGCGTCGCTCAACAGCGCGCTAAAACGCGCCAGCCCTTCGTTTTCAATCACAAAGAAGCGCCAGGGCTGCAAGGTTCCGTGATCGGGAGCGCGCATACCGGCGTGGATAATATTGTTCAGCGCCGCGCCTGAAGGTGCGGGCGTGGTCAGGCGGGAAGCCGAACGACGATTAAGTAACAGTTCGAGAGCATCCATCGCACATCTCCTGTATTACAATCTGGTTTCTGTGATAGAGCGATATTGCGCGCCACGGTAGCACAAGTAGAAGTTTTGTTACAAGATAGCCCCATACCGGTGCCCTGCGGGCACTATTTAATGCTGACTTTTCACCGTCCGCTCTTTAGGATATTAAGCTGTTTTCCCGTTCTCGGAGATGTTATGCGCACATTGTGGCGAATTTTTAGCGGTTTTTTTAAGTGGACATGGCGTCTGCTTAATTTTATCAGAGAATTTATTCTCAATATTTTTCTTATCGCGCTCATTCTTATCGGAGTCGGGATCTATACGCAATTCAACAGCACGCCGGCGGAAACCGCACGCGGCGCATTGCTGATCGACCTCACCGGCGTGGTGGTCGATCAGCCCAGCATGAATAATAAGCTGCGCCAGCTGGGGCGTGAATTTTTCGGCGCATCCAGCAACCGCCGCCAGGAAAACTCCCTGTTTGATATTGTCGACAGCATTCGGCAGGCGAAAAACGATGATAATATTACCGGCATCGTGTTGGATCTGAGCGACTTTACCGGCGCGGATCAGCCATCGCTGCAGTACATCGGCAAAGCCCTGCGGGAATTCCGCGACGGCGGCAAACCCATCTACGCCGTGGGCGACAGCTATAATCAGGCGCAATATTATCTGGCCAGCTTCGCCAATACGGTGGCGCTGACCCCGCAGGGCAGCGTGGACCTGCACGGTTTCGCCACCAACAATCTCTACTTCAAATCCCTGCTGGACAAGCTGAAAGTCAGCACCAATATATTCCGCGTCGGCACCTATAAATCGGCGGTTGAACCCTACCTGCGCGATGATATGTCCCCGGAGGCCAGAGAAGCGGACGGCCGCTGGATTAATACCCTCTGGCAGCACTATCTGAACACCGTCGCCGCTAACCGGCAGATAACCCCGCAGCAGCTGTTCCCCGGCGCCGTCGGCATTCTCTCCGCGTTACAGGCGGTGCAAGGCGACACCGCCCGCTATGCCTTGCAGAATAAACTGGTGGACGAAGTGACTTCCCGTTCCGTTATCGAGCAAACGCTGGTAAAAGCGTTCGGCTGGAATAACAAAACCAACAACTTCAATTTCATCAGCATTTACGACTATGCGCCCAAGCCGGCGGTGCAGAACAATAATCAGATAGCGGTGATTTTTGCCAATGGCGCCATTATCGACGGCCCGGAAACGCCGGGAATGGTGGGCGGCGATACCACGGCAGCCCAGATCCGCGCCGCGCGTCTCGATCCCAAAGTCAAGGCGGTCGTGCTGCGCGTCAATAGCCCCGGCGGCAGCGTGACGGCATCGGAAATGATCCGCTCGGAGCTGATGGCGGTACGCCTGGCCGGCAAACCGGTGGTGGTGTCCATGGGCGGTATGGCGGCATCGGGCGGCTACTGGATTTCAACGCCGGCAAACGCCATTATCGCCAGCCCAAGCACCCTCACCGGTTCTATCGGCATTTTCGGCGTCATCAACACCGTTGAAAACTCGCTGGAAAGCATCGGCGTGCACACCGACGGCGTGGCGACTTCGCCGCTGGCCGATCTGTCGATCACCAAATCGCTGCCGCCCGAATTCAGCCAGCTGGTTCAGTTAAGCATTGAGCGCGGGTATAAGAATTTTATCGATATCGTCGCTCAGGCCCGTAAGAAAACGCCGGAGCAGATCGATAGGATTGCCCAGGGACACGTGTGGATCGGCAGCGACGCCAAAGAGAATGGCCTGGTGGACCAGTTAGGCGATTTCGATGATGCGGTGAAAAAAGCCGCCGAACTGGCGAAACTGGGTCAATACCAGCTTAGCTGGTTTGCCGAACAGCCAAGCCTGTTTGACGCCATGCTGAACCAGATTAACGCCTCGGTTTATGCCTGGCTGCCCAGCGCCGTTCAGTCGCTGCTGCCCGCCCCGGCGGCGCAGCTGGCCGAAGTGGTTCAAGCACAGCCTTCCATTATGCATAACCTTAACGACCCGCAGCATCGTTACGCGCTTTGCCTCACCTGCGGCGAAGTGCAGGTGCGGTAAATCCGTTCGGTCCGGCATAGCCATTTTTATGGCTATGCCGCTTTCTCTCTTTGGTCATCATCGTCTTTCATCTATGCGCAAAAAATCCATTTACGTCGCCTATACCGGCGGCACCATCGGCATGCAGCGTTCCGCCAACGGCTATATTCCCGTCTCCGGCTATTTACAGCGGCAGCTGGCGCAAATGCCGGAATTTCATCGTGCCGAAATGCCGGCGTTTACTATTCATGAATATCAGCCACTGATTGATTCCTCCGATACCACGCCGGCGGACTGGCAAACCATCGCCAACGATATTCAGCAACATTATGATGACTACGACGGCTTTGTTATTTTGCACGGCACCGACACCATGGCGTTTACCGCATCGGCGCTCTCTTTCATGTTGCAGAATCTCTCCAGGCCGGTGATAGTGACAGGGTCACAGATTCCGCTGGCGGAATTGCGTTCCGACGGGCAAACCAACCTGCTGAATGCGCTGTATATTGCCGCCAATCACCCGGTTAATGAGGTCGCCCTGTTTTTCAATAACAAACTGTGGCGCGGCAATCGCACCACCAAGGCCCATGCAGACGGGTTTGATGCGTTCGCCTCGCCTAATTATCCGCCGCTGCTGGAAGCCGGTATCCATATCCGCCGGCTGGCGCCGATGGCGTCAGACGTGAACTGTCCTCCGTTGCGCGTTCACCCCATTACGCCCCAGCCTATCGGGGTGATTACCATTTATCCGGGTATCTCGGCGGATGTGGTGAGCAACTTTCTGCGCCAGCCGGTAAAAGCGCTGATACTGCGCTCTTACGGCGTGGGCAACGCGCCGCAAAGCCCCGGTTTGCTGAATGAGTTGCGTCAAGCGGCGGAACGCGGCATCGTGGTGGTTAACCTGACGCAGTGCTTCTCCGGGCGGGTTAATATGGGCGGCTACGCCACGGGCAATGCGCTGGCGCAGGCCGGCGTGATCAGCGGTTTTGATATGACCGTCGAAGCCGCGTTGACGAAACTGCACTATCTGCTCAGCCGGCCGGATCTCGGGCCTGAGCAAATTCGGCGGCTGATGCAGCAAAATCTGCGCGGCGAACTGAGCGATCAAGATTAAATCCGTCACGAGGTCAACCATGAACAGAGCGCTATTGTTAATTGATTTGCAAAATGATTTCTGTCCCGGCGGCGCATTGGCTGTGGCCGAGGGCGATCGGGTGATTGAGGTGGCGAACCGCGCCATCGCAGCCTGCGCCGCGGCGAATATCCCGGTCATTGCCAGCCAGGACTGGCATCCGGCCGATCACGGCAGCTTCGCCGTCAACGCCAACGCCGCCGTGGGGGAAATCGGCGAGCTGGACGGCCTGCCCCAGGTCTGGTGGCCGGTGCACTGCGTTCAGGATCAGCCAGGCGCGCAGTTTCATCCGGCTTTAAACCGGCAGGCGATTGAATGGGTGGTACGCAAAGGCACCCAGGCCAATATTGATAGCTACAGCGCGTTTTTTGATAACGGGCACCGCGCTAAAACCGCGCTCGACGACTGGCTACGGGCGCGGAATATTACTCGCCTGACCGTGATGGGCATCGCCACGGACTATTGCGTAAAATTCAGCGTGCTGGACGCCCTCGAACTGGACTATGAAACCGAGGTGCTGGTGGATGGATGCCGCGGCGTCAATCTTGCCCCGCAAGACAGCCGGGCGGCGCTGGAGGAAATGCAGCGGCGCGGCGCAAACCTCGTTGATCTGTCAAGCTTCGTTGCCGGGCTGGCGTCCGGCGGCTAACGCCGCCGTCTCGGCGCAGGTCCGTTGTCCTTGGCTCCCGACCTGCGTTTAATCCGGTATTTTTATCTCCACCACGGCGGATTCACTAAACTGCTGCTTTAGCTGTTGTTTGCTTTTTATCACAATCTCGCCGTCGGGACCGATGGTCATATGCTCCGCCTGTTGATTATGGCGAGCCTGCCACAGCATCACCATTTGCAGACAATTCTCTTTCTGTTGCGCAGACAAAGCGACGCCGTCCGGCCATTTGCCCAGTTCCACCGCCGTTGCCAGCCGTTGATAAATTTCCGGCGTCATGGCGTCAATCAGATCGTCGAGTTGCATCCTTTATCTCCCCGCATGCGGTTTTGCTGCAATATTTATTACCACAAACACTTGGCTGAAACGATTAAGCTAGGTTACAATTCAGATCGGGTAGCCAGCTTGCACAGGGGCCGACTTTAACAGGGGCCGACTTTAGCCGTCAACCCGCGCGCCATCCACTTCGTCAATAAAGCTGAGCGATGCGGAATTAACGCAGTAGCGCTCCCCCGTGGTCTGCGGACCATCAGGGAATACGTGGCCCAGATGCGCGTCGCAGTTACCGCAGCGAATCTCGATGCGCCGCATGTTATGGGCGTTATCTTCAAGATAGCGGATGGCGTCGGATGAGACCGGCTGGTCAAAGCTCGGCCAGCCGCATCCTGAGTCGTACTTGTTTGCCGAATAGAACAGCGGCTTCTGGCAGCACAGGCAGTGGTAAATACCCGTACGCTTATTGTGCAGCAACTTGCCGGAATAGGCGGGCTCAGTACCCCGTTGCTGGGTCACATAGCGCTGCATTTCCGTCAGCTGTTCCGCATCTGACGGTGTTTGTTGAGAGGGATCGTCGCTCATAGTCGCCTCACTGCGTATGTTATCTATAAATCAATCATTAATTATAACAAAAAATTAACAACTTTACAGGCCATTTTGGCTTAATATAATAGCTGTTGTCGGGCCGAATATTTAATTGTGACACTTGTCACAATTCTGGATGGGACGGAGTTTATATGATGCTCACAGAGCCGGTATCCGTCTGAAATGTTCTTTATTTACAAGCACTGGCGGATTTTCGTGCAAGGGTTGGTTACAGGTTTGACTTACAGCAACTATTGACACGATTCCGCTTGACGCCCAGCAAGGTTTTTGTAATTTTACAACCAACCTTTTATTCACTAACCAATATCTGGTGGAATATATGACTATCAAAGTAGGTATCAACGGTTTTGGCCGCATTGGCCGTATTGTTTTCCGCGCTGCACAGGAACGTTCCGACATCGAAATCGTCGCGATCAACGATCTGTTAGACGCTGAATACATGGCGTATATGTTGAAGTATGACTCTACCCATGGCCGTTTCAACGGCACCGTTGAAGTTAAAGATGGCCACCTGGTTGTTAACGGAAAAACGATTCGTGTCACCTCAGAGCGCGATCCTGCGAACCTGAAGTGGAACGAAGCCAACGTTGATGTTGTCGCTGAAGCAACCGGTCTGTTCCTGACTGACGAAACCGCGCGTAAACACATCACCGCCGGCGCTAAAAAAGTGGTGTTGACCGGTCCGTCCAAAGACAGCACCCCGATGTTTGTTATCGGCGTTAACCATAAAAGCTATGACGGCCAGGATATCGTTTCCAACGCATCCTGTACCACCAACTGCCTGGCGCCGCTGGCCAAAGTCATCAACGACAACTTCGGTATCGTTGAAGCGCTGATGACCACCGTTCACGCCACCACCGCAACGCAGAAAACCGTTGACGGCCCGTCTCACAAAGACTGGCGCGGCGGCCGCGGCGCATCTCAGAACATCATCCCGTCTTCTACCGGCGCAGCGAAAGCGGTTGGTAAGGTTATTCCTGAACTGAACGGCAAACTGACCGGTATGGCGTTCCGCGTTCCTACCCCGAACGTATCCGTTGTCGATCTGACCGCCCGTCTGGAAAAACCGGCTTCTTACAAAGAAATCTGTGCCGCCATCAAAGCCGCTTCCGAAGGCGAACTGAAAGGCGTTCTGGGTTACACCGAAGATGACGTGGTTTCCACCGATTTCAACGGCGAAAAACTGACTTCCGTGTTCGACGCGAAAGCCGGTATCGCGCTGAGCGACAACTTTGTGAAACTGGTTTCCTGGTACGATAACGAAACCGGCTACTCCAACAAGGTTCTGGATCTGATCGCCCATATCTCCAAGTAAGTTAGGGTAATGATTCAATGATGAAGGGCGGCCCTGGGGTCGCCCTTTTTACTTGCTGATTAACTACAACCAAAAAACTTCCGGGAGAAGTTTTTGACGTCGCGTTAGCGACGGCCCACAGGGGGGCGGCCATGGATGGCTCGCCACAAAAAAAAGGCAACATCATGAATGATAAGATTTTCGCGCTTCCCATCAGCAACCCCGTTACGGCAACCATAAGCCAACGGCAACTGGATCAACTGCCGGTCATCGTGGTCGAACACCCGCAGGTTCGCGCGGCGGTGGCATTACAGGGCGCCCATCTGTTGAGCTGGCAGCCGACGGGCGAAGCGCCGGTCCTGTGGCTGAGCGATAACACCGCGTTCACCGAACAGGTGGCGATCCGCGGCGGGGTCCCCATCTGCTACCCGTGGTTCGGCCCTTTTTCCACCCCCAACCACGGCTTTGCACGTCTGCTGCCCTGGGAGTTCACCTCCCATAGCGAAGACGAGCACGGCGTACAGCTCTCCTTTACGCTGCGCGACAGCGCCCAGACCCGAGAATACTGGCCGCACGAATTTACCCTGATCGCGCGTTTCACGCTGGGGAAAGAGAGCCGTATCGAACTGGAAGCCCACGGCGATTACAGCATCACCAGCGCCTTGCACACTTATTTCCACATCGGGGATATCGACCGGATCGCCATCAGCGGCCTGGGGGAACGGTTTATCGATAAAGTGAATCAGGGCGAGATAGCGTCGCAGCAAAGCGATTTGGTCTTTACCGGGCGTACGGACCGCATCTACACGCATCCGCAGGCTATTAGCGTTATTAATGACCCGGCGTTGCAACGCACGATTGAAGTGCACCACGCCCACCACAGCGACGTGGTGTCATGGAACCCGGGCGCGGAATTGTCCCATACCATCGGCGATATAACCGACGACGGCTATAAAACCTTCGTCTGCGTGGAAACCGCGCGCATTAATCAGCCTTTCACCGCCACGCTGCGCTCGCCCGCCCGGCTGTCCGCCACCTTGCGCATCAGGAAAACGGCATAATCGCCGGATGGCGGATAATCGCCCGACCATCCGCCATCGACAGCGCGTCCGGGGCATCAGACAATATCCAGAGGCTGCTTGCGCCGCGGCGGCGGAAATGCCTGATCCAGCTGCGCAAGCGCCTCTGGCGACAACACAATATCCAGTGCCTGCGCATTCTGTGTAACGTGCGTTTCGCTGCTGGCTTTGGGAATGGCTATCACCCCCGGCTGGCGAATAACCCAGGCCAGTAGAACCTGGGCCGGGGTGATGGCATGCTGCCTGGCGACGGCGTTAACCACCGGGTGGGCAAACAACCCGTCGCGCAACCGCCCCGCCTGGGCAATCGGGCAATACGCCATCACCGGCACCTGCTGTTGCCGGCACCACGGCAGCAGATCGAACTCGATACCGCGCGACGCCAGATGGTACAGCACCTGATCGGTCATGCACGCCTCGCCTCCTTCCAGCGACCACAGCTCGCGCATATCATCAATATCAAGATTGGATACGCCCCAGCGGCGGATCTTGCCGCTGCGCTGTAGCTGCCGCATGGCGGCGATGGTATCACTCAGCGGAATGCCGCCGCGCCAATGCAGCAAATAGAGGTCGATATAATCGGTTTGCAAACGCTTCAGGCTCTGCTCGCAGGCGTTAACCGCCTTCTGACCGCCGGCGTTGTGCGGATAAACCTTGGAAACCAGATACACCCCGTCGCGTCGCCCGCGAATCGCCTCGCCGACGACGTTCTCCGCCCCGCCATGGGCATACATTTCCGCGGTATCGATCAGCGTCAGCCCCTGGTCGATACCCGCCTGAAGCGCCTTGACCTCCTGCGCTCTGGCCGCGGCATTTTCCCCCATAAACCAGGTTCCCTGCCCGACGGCCGGCACTGTGCTTCCGTCCGGAAAACTGACTTCTTTTATCGCCATTATTCTTTCTCCTGTTACCAATAGCGCGTCACGCCAATGCACCATTAATGTGCGAATGGGGTGATATCACCCCATTTTAGTGCAATCGGCGCACCATGACGTCGACAGGCTTTAGAACCGGTAGCTGACGCCCAGGCTTAGTAATGCGCTGTAGCTGCTATCGACTATCGGGCTATCCTTCGCCTCGTCGGACAAACGGGTATAGCGGCCTACCGCCCAGGCGCTCCAGCTGGGATTTATCTGATAATTGGCGCTGAGTTCGACATAAGGCGCCCAGCCATCCCCGGGACGGTAGCGATTAAACCCTGAGCGCGCCGACTCCTTACTGCTGACGCCATAGTAATAGCGATTCATATTTTCACTGAACCAGCTGGCGCCGATGCCGGGAGTAATATTCAGATCGCCCAGCGTAAAGCGATAAAGATAGGCGCTATCCCAGATAAGGCCGTTGCTGTAGTCCAGCGTATCGCCGGCCAGTACGGTGCGAATTTGCCCCCACTCGGCACTATGCTCATAGGCCGCGCCGGCCATCAGCGTGCTGCGCCGCTTATCCAGCTGCTTCATCCGGACGTCATCGCTGTCGCCGGGTTTGAACCCCAACGGCAGATAGTACGCGGTCAGCGATAGCTTGTTGGCGCCGTCGTTCCACAAATAGTATCCACCGCCCAGGCCGCGGAAATAAAAGCTTTCGCTTTCATAGTTCAGCATCGGCAACGGGTAAACGTGATTATCATCACCGCGATAGACGGACGTCGACCCAGCGGCCCCCAGCCCCAGGGAAACCTCCGCCGCGTAGGCAGCGGGAAGCGCCGCGGCGGCCGACGCCAGCGCGACAGACAGACATAGTTGAGATTTCTTCACAATTTTTATTTCCTATTACAGATATACGGCGTTAAAAATGATGCTGCGACCGTTGGTGTTTTTCTCTTGTGCGTCTTAATAAAAATAAGACAAGAGAATAACTTATACCAATATTGTCTCTACCTTATGCGCAACAGGCGTTATTCTGCTTCAAGACCCGCCACGCTGGATGTTACACGCTATTGCCAGGAAGTGAGTCATTGAAATGTCTTAAAAAGATGTCTGCCCAAGAGAGGAAATTTTACGGATGCAAACTACGCTTTAATATAGGAGATGAAGTTTTCCGCGCCTGCAGGCATAAATAAAACCACGATATCGCCCGGCGCCACAAGTTGGCATAAGGGTTGCTGTAATCAAACTGTAGTTAGGCTGTAGTCAGGGGAGATTTCTTCTTTCGAGGGCATATTATAGGCCGTACGCATTCTACACGCTCTCTTAATCATCTGTGCTAATCGACGAAGGACGGCATCGCTATGAACATATTTGATCACTACCGTCAGCGTTACGACGCTGCCAAGGATGAAGAGTTCACACTGCAGGAATTCCTTACCATCTGTCAGCAGGATCGTAGTGCGTATGCTAACGCGGCTGAGCGATTGCTAATGGCTATCGGTGAACCCGAGATGGTGGATACCGCTCATGAATCGCGGCTATCCCGTCTGTTTTCCAATCGGGTTATTGCGCGCTATCCCGCTTTTGAAGAGTTTTATGGTATGGAAGACGCCATAGAACAAATCGTCTCTTACCTGAAACACGCCGCGCAGGGATTGGAAGAGAAGAAACAGATTCTCTATCTGCTGGGGCCGGTGGGCGGCGGTAAATCCTCGCTGGCGGAACGTCTGAAAGTGCTGATGCAGCACGTCCCGATTTACATACTCAGCGCCAACGGCGAACGCAGCCCGGTTAACGATCATCCGCTGTGCCTGTTTAACCCACGGGAAGATGCCGCCATTCTGGAGAAAGAATACGCCATTCCGCGGCGCTATCTGGGCACCATCATGTCGCCGTGGGCGGCCAAACGCCTGCAGGAATTTGGCGGCGACATCACTAAATTCAAAGTCATCAAAGTCTGGCCGTCCATTCTGGCGCAGGTCGCCATTGCCAAAACTGAACCGGGCGACGAAAACAATCAGGATATCTCGGCGCTGGTCGGCAAGGTCGATATCCGTAAACTGGAACACTACGCGCAGAACGATCCCGACGCCTACGGCTACTCCGGCGCGCTGTGCCGCGCCAACCAGGGCATCATGGAATTCGTGGAAATGTTCAAGGCGCCGATTAAGGTGCTGCATCCGCTGCTGACCGCGACGCAGGAAGGCAACTACAACGGTACGGAAGGTATTGCCGCCCTGCCGTTCAACGGCATCATTCTGGCGCACTCCAATGAATCGGAATGGGTGCAGTTCCGTAATAACAAAAACAACGAAGCCTTCCTTGACCGTGTCTACATCGTGAAAGTGCCCTATTGCCTGCGCGTCTCCGAAGAGGTCAAGATCTACGACAAGCTGCTTAATCACAGCGAACTCGTTCATGCCCCTTGCGCGCCGGGTACGCTGGAAACGCTGTCCCGTTTCTCGATCCTGTCGCGGCTGAAAGAGCCGGAGAACTCCAGTATCTATTCGAAGATGCGGGTTTATGACGGCGAAACCCTGAAAGACACCGACCCGAAGGCGAAGTCCTATCAGGAGTATCGGGATTATGCCGGCGTCGATGAGGGCATGAACGGTCTTTCCACCCGCTTCGCCTTCAAGATACTTTCCCGGGTCTTCAACTTCGATCACAGTGAAGTGGCGGCAAACCCGGTACACCTGTTCTATGTACTGGAGCAACAGATTGAACGCGAGCAATTCCCGCAGGATCAGGCGGAGAAATACCTTGAACACCTGAAAGGCTATCTGATCCCCAAATACGCGGAATTTATCGGCAAAGAGATTCAGACCGCCTATCTGGAGTCCTACTCCGAATACGGACAGAACATCTTCGATCGCTATGTCACCTATGCGGATTTCTGGATTCAGGATCAGGAGTACCGCGATCCGGATACCGGGCAGCTGTTCGACCGTGAATCGCTGAACGCCGAACTGGAGAAAATCGAGAAACCGGCGGGCATCAGCAATCCCAAGGATTTCCGTAACGAAATCGTCAACTTCGTGCTGCGCGCCCGCGCCAACAATAGCGGACGTAATCCGAACTGGACCAGTTACGAGAAATTGCGCACGGTGATTGAGAAGAAAATGTTCTCCAACACCGAAGAGCTGTTACCGGTGATTTCGTTCAATACCAAAACCTCAACGGATGAACAGAAAAAGCATGATGATTTCGTCGATCGCATGATGGAGAAAGGCTATACCCGCAAACAGGTGCGTTTGCTGTGCGAATGGTATCTGCGGGTGAGGAAATCGTCATAATGATGCATGAAACCGGCAACGTCGTTTGGGGGAAGCATGGCCTATTTCATTGATCGACGGCTAAATGGCAAAAACAAAAGCATGGTTAACCGCCAGCGCTTTCTGCGCCGCTATAAGTCGCAAATAAAACAGTCGATTTCCGAGGCCATTAACAAGCGTTCGGTGACCGATATAGACAGCGGGGAATCGGTATCGATTCCCAACGGAGACATCAACGAACCGATGTTCCATCAGGGGCGCGGCGGCCGCCGCAATCGCGTGCATCCGGGGAACGATCACTTTGTACAGAACGACCGCATCGAGCGGCCGCAGGGAGGCGGCGGCGGTTCCGGTCAGGGCGACGCCAGTAAAGACGGCGAAGGTCAGGATGAGTTCGTATTTCAGATATCCAAGGACGAATATCTGGACCTGCTGTTTGAAGATCTGGCGCTGCCGAATCTGAAAAAAACCCAGCACCGGCAGTTGAACGAGTACAAAAACCATCGCGCGGGTTACACCGCCAATGGCGTTCCCGCCAATATCAGCGTGGTGCGCTCGTTGCAAAACTCCCTGGCCCGGCGGATGGCGATGACGGCGGGTAAACGCCGTGAGCTGCACGCCCTGGAGGAGGCGCTGGAACGGCTGGAGAATTCCGAACCGGTACAGCTGCTGGAAGAAGAGCGTTTGCGTCAGGATATTGCCGAACTGCGGCAAAAAATCGCCCGGGTGCCGTTTATCGATACCTTCGACCTGCGTTACAAAAATTATGAGCGCCGGGCCGAACCGTCCAGTCAGGCGGTGATGTTCTGCCTGATGGATGTTTCCGGTTCGATGGATCAGGCCACCAAGGATATGGCGAAACGCTTTTATATTCTGCTCTACCTGTTTCTCAGCAGAAATTATAAAAACGTCGAGGTGGTTTACATCAGGCACCATACCCAGGCTAAAGAGGTGGATGAGCAAGAGTTCTTCTACTCGCAGGAAACCGGCGGCACCATTGTTTCCAGCGCGTTGAAGCTGATGGAGGAAGTGGTGCGCGAACGTTACGATCCGTCGCTATGGAATATCTATGCGGCACAGGCGTCCGACGGCGATAACTGGGCCGATGACTCCCCGTTGTGCCATCAGCTGCTGGCCGACCAGCTGCTGCCGATGGTGCGTTATTACAGCTATATTGAAATCACCCGCCGTTCCCACCAGACGCTGTGGCGCGAATACGAAATGCTGCGTGACGAATTTGATAATTTTGCCATGCAGCATATCCGCGATCCGGATGATATCTATCCGGTGTTCCGTGAACTCTTCCGCAAGCAAACGGTCGGCAACTAACCCTAATAAATCAGCCAGCTACTGTTACCCTGGCTGATTTTATCGCCCGGAATTTGTTACAACGTCACCAACATAACGCTTTCATTAGCCGGCGCGCCGCATTACCCTAACGAAAAGATAAACTCAGGCTGCCGTTTCGTTATGCAAAAATTTGTTCTGCTCTTGCTGGCTCTGGTATTGCTGGGGCCGCTGGGCATCGATATCTATTTACCGCTGATCCCCGCCATCGCCCAAGGATTAAACAGTTCCGAACCGCTGATTCAATCAACCATCGCGCTTTTCATTCTGGTTATGGGATTAGGACAGCTGATCGCCGGCCCGCTGGTGGATATCTATGGCCGCCGCCCCATGGCGCTGGCCGGCGTGGTTATCTACCTTATCGGCGCCGTCATGGCGTCGCTGGCGACCGATGCCGCCATTTTCGTGCTGTCGCGCCTTTTTTAGGGAATGGCGGTTTGCTGCACCGCGGTGGCGATTTCCAGCTGCGTACGCGACAGACTGAGCGGTGACGACGCCGCCCGCGCGTTCGGTTTTCTTAACGGCACGCTGAATATCGTGCCGGCCCTGGCGCCGTTATTCGGCGGACTGCTGGCCGAAGCCTTTGGCTGGCGCGCGCCGTTCTGGTTTCTGACCGGCTACAGCGTGGCGGTTTTACTGTTGATCGCCTTTTTCCTGCCGGAAACCCGGCCGCAATCCACCCTGCCTATTCGTCGATTGCCGCTGCGACAATACGCGCGCATTTTGTCCAGCCCGCGCTTTTTAGCATTCGCCCTGGTGAATGCGGGCGCCATGGGCATGGCGCTGACCTATGTCTCCTTTTCACCGGTGGTATTGATGAATCAGGCTCAGCTGACGCCGCTGCAATTTTCGCTGGCCTTCGGCGCCAATGGCTTTTGGATCATGCTGGTGAGCTTTTTCGCCAACCGGATTATTCGCAAGATCGGCCGTCCGGTGTGCCTGAGCATAGGAAGCGCGCTGATGGGCGCGGGGGCTCTCAGCCTGATTGCAGGCGTGGCCCTGCTGCCGCCCCAGCTACAGGATACCTGGCCGAGCTATATGCTGCCCGTCGCGCTGGCCTGCGCCGGGCTGGCGTTTCTTATCGGCCCCTCCACCAGCTACGCGCTGGAACCCTACTCCAATGAAGCCGGGATCGCCTCGGCGATGGCCGGTTTTATTCAGATGGCGGGCGGGGCGGCGCTGGGGCTGACGGCGATGGCCTTACCGCTGCCCGCCAAAATATCCCTGGCGCTGGTCATGCTGTGCGCCGCGCTGCTGGCCGTTCGGGCAAGAGCGTTGACCCGCGGGCTGAAAGGCCGCATTACTCCGCTGCCTCAGCGTTAAACCCGGGCGTAACGGAATACGGATAAATCGTCGGACCGAATATCCGGCGTTTTACCCGCGATGATATCGGCCAACAGCTGTCCCGAGCCGCAGGCCATCGTCCATCCCAGGGTGCCGTGCCCGGTATTCAGGAACAGGTTTTTCAGCGGTGAGCGTCCCACCAGCGGCGTGCCGTCCGGCGTCATCGGACGTAACCCGCTCCAGAAGGTCGCCTGCTCGACCGGCCCGACGTGCGGGTAAAGATCGCGCACCACCATCTCCAGCGTTTTACGCCGTTTGCCATTCAATCCGGTATCAAAACCGATGATTTCCGCCATGCCGCCGACGCGGATACGCCGATCGAAACGCGTGATGGCGACCTTATACGTCTCGTCCAGCACGGTGGAAACCGGCGCGGCGGCCTCATCGAGCAGCGGTATGGTCAGGGAATAGCCTTTCAGCGGATAGACAGGGATCGTGAACCAGTCACGCAACAGCCCCGTCGAATACGAGCCGCAGGCCATGACGTAAGCGTCCGCGGTCAACGCCTCGCCGTCACATTGCACGCCGGTGACCTGCGCCCCCGCCACCTGCAAATGACGCACGGCCAGACCGAACCTGAATACCACGCCGGCATCCGCCGCCATTTTGGCCAGACTGCGGGTGAATAACTGACAATCCCCGGTTTCGTCATGGGGCAACCGTAAACCGCCGGTAAGCTTATCCGTGACGTTCGCCAGCGCCGGTTCAACGGAGGACAGTTGCAGGTTATCCAGCAGTTGATACGGCACGCCCGCCTCTTTTAACACCGCGATATCGCGCACCGCGTTTTCATACTGCTGCGCGGTGCGAAACAGTTGCAACGTACCGCCCTGCCGGCCTTCATATTGAATATTGGTTTTCTGGCGCAGCGCCTGCAGGCAATCCCGGCTGTATTCGGCCAGCCGCACCATGCGGGCCTTATTGACCTGGTAATGACGGCTGTCGCAATTCAGCAGCATCTGCCACATCCAGCGCAGCTGTTCAGCCGAAAAGTCGGGCCGGATAGCCAGCGGCGCATGGCGTTGAAACAGCCATTTAACGGCCTTCAGCGGTATGCCCGGCGCCGCCCAGGGGGCGGAATAGCCCGGCGAGATCTGTCCGGCGTTGCCGGCGCTGGTTTCAAGGGCCGGCTCCGCTTGCCGATCGACGACGGTCACTTCATGTCCGGCCTGCGCCAGATACCAGGCGGTACTGACGCCAATAACACCACTCCCTAGAATGACAACCCGCATCTTTACTTATCTCCGTCCGTTACGCTTACTTGCCATGTAATATGCTGGATAATTAGCTATCTATTGGAATAAAAGACTACTCTAGCATTTAGGTAAAAATTGTCATCATATGCAGATATAGCATTTATCTATTGTTCGTTGCCGCCGCAGGCAGCATATTATACCGAATGACCCGGTGAATATTTTTTGCCAACCTGCCGTTTTTACGTCACTTTTATCAGATTGAGCTAAAATTAATCATGTCTGTACGATATTGTGCAGGCGATCATGTAAGGGGCGCGCTGATGGCTATATCGACTGATAACCCGGTAAAAAAACCTAATCGCCTGGATGACGGGCCAGACTGGTCGTTTGAGCTATTGCAGGTCTATCTTGATGAGATAGATCGGGTAGCGAAACTCTATCGTCTGGATACCTACCCCCATCAAATCGAAGTGATTACCTCCGAGCAAATGATGGACGCCTATTCCAGCATAGGCATGCCGATTAACTATTCCCACTGGTCGTTCGGCAAGAAATTTATTGAAACCGAGCAACGTTACAAGCACGGCCAGCAAGGGCTGGCTTATGAAATTGTTATCAACTCCAATCCCTGCATCGCCTATCTGATGGAAGAAAATACCCTGCCGATGCAAGCTCTGGTGATGGCCCACGCCTGCTACGGGCATAACTCTTTCTTCAAAGGCAATTATCTGTTCCGCAGTTGGACCGACGCCGGTTCAATCGTCGACTATCTTATCTTTGCCCGGCAGTATATTGCGCAATGCGAAGAGCGCTACGGCGTAGAGGAGGTGGAGCGCCTGCTGGATTCATGCCACGCGCTGATGAACTATGGCGTGGATCGCTACAAACGCCCGCAGAAAATCTCGCTGGAAGAAGAGAAATCCCGCCAGAAGAGCCGCGAGGCTTATCTGCAAAGCCAGGTCAACGACCTGTGGAAAACCCTCCCGCGCCGCGAACAGGGCGTGGCGCAGGAGCAGGCCCGGCGTTTCCCGCATGAACCGCAGGAAAACCTGCTCTACTTTATGGAGAAAAACGCGCCGCTGCTGGAACCCTGGCAGCGTGAAATTTTGCGTATCGTGCGTAAGGTCAGCCAGTATTTTTACCCGCAGAAACAGACTCAGGTGATGAACGAGGGATGGGCCACCTTCTGGCACTACACCATTCTTAATCATCTCTATGATGAAGGCCGGGTTTCCGAACGTTTTATGCTGGAGTTCCTGCATAGCCATACCAACGTCATTTATCAGCCGCCTTACAACAGCCCCTACTACAGCGGAATCAACCCTTACGCGCTGGGCTTCGCCATGTTTCAGGACATCAAGCGCATCTGTCAGGAGCCCACCGAAGAGGACCGCTACTGGTTCCCGGAAATCGCCGGTAAAGACTGGCTCGACACGCTGCACTTCGCCATGGAGAACTTTAAGGATGAAAGCTTTATCAGCCAGTTCCTGTCGCCGAAAGTAATGCGTGATTTCCGACTATTCACCGTGCTTGACGACGACCACAATAATTATCTTGAAATCGCCGCGATCCATGATGAAGAAGGCTACCGCTTAATCCGCCAGGAGCTGTCGGCACAGTATAACCTGAGCTATCTCGAACCCGATATTCAGGTCTGGAATGTGGATTTGCGCGGCAATCGTTCACTGACGCTACGCTACATCCCGCATAATCGGGCGCCGCTGGATAAGAGCAGTCATGAAGTGATGAAGCACGTTCATCGTTTATGGGGCTTTGAGGTATATATGGAGCAGGCGAACGACGACGGCAGCATCGAGTTGCTGGAGCGCTGCCCGCCGCGTAACGCGCCGTCCTCATAGCGCTCGAACATCGAGCTGAAAAATAAGCGACGAAGGGTATTCAGATAACAGCCTGAATACCCTTTTTGTTGTTAGCGGCGAATTTCGGCGATATCGTGCGGAATGGCGCTCTGCATGCTATGCCAGATGGCGCCGCTCTCTTTGCCGTAATGCCGGACCACGTCCATAACCTGCTCGTACAGGCCGTCATGGCACAGCGTTTCCAGCCGCTTATAGAAATCCAGCGCCAGCCTGCGGGCATCGGGATTGGAAAAATAGTAGCGGCCGACGCGGATATACAACCCTTTCAACCCATTGAGGATCAGGCCGTAAATCGGATTGCCGGAGGCAAACGCCAGCCCGCGGAATACGTTGTAATCCAGCTGCGCGAACGCATCCGCATTATCATCCACGGCCCCGGTCTGCTCTAATACCTCACGGGTCTTTTCCGGGTGCTGCCGCAACGCCGTGCGGATAAAAATGGCCGCGATATTGGTACGTACCGCCAGCAGATTATCAATAAGTTGCGGTACGCTGTCGTGGTCAAGCCGCGCCAGCGTCTCCAGGATATTCAGTCCTGACGTTTCCCAGAAGTTATTGATTTTCGTTGGCTTACCGTGTTGGATCGTCAACCAGCCATCGCGCGCCAAACGCTGCAGCACTTCCCGCAACGTGGTGCGCGTCACGCCTATCAGTTCGGAAAGCTCTCTTTCTGCAGGCAGAATTGACCCCGGAGGAAAGCGGTTATTCCATATACTTTCAATAATATATTCTTCCGCGAATCCGGCTGGACTTTGCGCCTTTATAACCATGAGTGTGATATTCCGTAGCGATATTTACCGATGAAAGCGGTACTCATCATACCAGATGAACCAAACATGACATAGCATCGCCGCCCCGCGCCAAAAAAATTCAAGATAAAACTGTGACTGCAAACAAAACCATGCGATCCGGCACCCCATATCACTGGCCGGTCGGCAAAATTTTCAGCTATGATGCCATGTTAACGATAAAGAAAAGTCTCCACGGCGTCGTGGTCGGCATTATTTATGACCGTCATTGGCGCGGATAATCCTGTATAGTGGTCGGTGGATATCAATTCAGTCAGCGCAAACCCTGTTAGCGGCTTTTAATGGTGTTCGCATCAGCGCTGAATAATGATGGCAGTGAGGCTGGTCCGGTTTAACTGCCGAGTCGCTCATTTTGGCATGGAATACTTGTTATGTTGCGATTTCTCAACCGTTGCTCACGTGGCCGCGGCGCCTGGTTGTTACTGGCATTGACCGCCTTGGCTCTGGAATTGGTCGCGCTTTATTTCCAGCACGTGATGCTGTTAAAGCCCTGCGTGCTGTGCATTTATCAGCGCAATGCCCTGTTCGGCATCATGGGAGCCGGTTTGTTGGGCGCCGTCGCGCCAGGCAACCTGCTGTTGCGTTATCCGGCGATTGCGCTCTGGATCTACAGTTCATTCGAAGGGTTGCGTCTGGCCTGGAAGCATACGGATATCCTGCTGCACCCCTCGCCCTTTAATACCTGCGATTTCTTTGTCAGCTTCCCGTCCTGGCTGCCGCTGGATAAATGGCTCCCCGCGGTATTTAATGCGACGGGCGACTGCTCGGAACGCCAATGGCAATTACTGTCGCTGGAAATGCCGCAGTGGCTGGTCGGCATTTTCGCCGCCTACCTGCTGATTGCGCTGCTGGTATTGATTGCCCAGCCCTTCCGCCCCAAACGCCGCGATCTTTTCAGCCGCTGAAAAGCCGCGCGCCGGCGCGTAAAATAAATATCCTCCGGCATAGCCGGAGGTTTTTCATATGCGCCTGTAAGGCTCTCTTGCCTGCTGTGCCCTAACAGGCACATTTGCATCCCAATTCTTTACTTACGGCCCGTAAACGGGCTTCCTGG